>JAISEL010000143.1 GCA_031264185.1 Deltaproteobacteria bacterium | reverse complement strand
TATTACGTCTCCACTGGAACAGAAAATTTTGGGACTCGGGCTGCCATTGATCCCTCCCAAAGATCTATACTTGAGGGCGGTGATTTTATTTCTCAGAGGCCATAATTAGAATTGCTGCTGAAAACACCCCAACTGATAGTGGAGCGGCCGGATCAGATCACCGCATATGGAAATTTCTGTTTACTCCGGACAGAAGCTGCAGTCAGCCGGAAATTCAGACGAACTTTTTTAATGCTTTCATATATAATAAAATGTACAGCTAAAATCAATAAGGAAGGAGCTGCCCATGCCCTGGCAAACTGTCTGCGGAGATCTGACCCGGATGACCGCCGAGGCCGTCGTCAATGCCGCCAATTCGGCTTTAGCTCAGGGCGGCGGCGTCTGCGGGGCTATTTTCGCAGCCGCCGGAGCCCAAAAGCTGACTCAGGCCTGCCGGGCCATCGGAGGCTGCCCCGCCGGTCAGGCCGTCATCACTCCTGGGTTCAATCTCCCGGCCAAATACATCATCCACACCGTAGGACCGGTCTGGTCAGGCGGCAGCCGGGGGGAAGAAGAGCTCCTGGCCGCCTGCTACCGCAGCAGTCTGGCCCTGGCCAGGGAAAAAGGCCTCAAATCCATCGCTTTTCCTCTGATTTCGGCCGGCATTTACGGTTATCCCAAAGAGGAAGCTGAAAAAGTCGCCCGGAGAGAGATTGAAAACTTCCTGGCTGACCCGGACATCAGCATGGACGTTTATCTGGTTTTAAGAGCCTGATCCGTCTCAGCCCGAGCCGCCGGCCCTCAGCTGCTCAGCCGGAGTTATTCATCAACCCAGTAAAACATTGACTTAACGGTGAGTCCGCTGGGCTGCCTGATGGTGCAGCTCACTCCGCTCTTGTCAGTTCCGGCTTCAGGCGTGCATGTCAAAACAGACTGACTGTAATTGGAGCCCCGGGGGCAGCGCGGACCGCCTCTTTGAGTAATAACGACGCTGCCGTTTCTGAAAGCCGCTCTGGCCGTCGTGGTGCAGGTCTGGGTATGTCTGCCTCTGGAATCCTGCTCGTCTACAGTCACTTTGGCCTGGCCGCCTTGGTCAAAACAATACTTAACAACCACCGGCCGGCCGGTTGCGTCGGAGACCAGGCCTTCCCCTCTTGACTCCCAGCAGCCTTCCATGAAGGAAAAATCATTGTTCTCCTCGGCTCCCTCGGGGATCTCCAAACTGCGGCTTTTGGGTTCTTCCGGCGGCGGGGCGTCGGGCAGGGGCTGGGGTGCGTTAAGAGCCTCTTCGTCCGGCAGAGAGGCCGCCGGTCCGGCCGGCTCTCCGGCCTGGGGAGCCGGGCAGCCTGAAAGCCGGACAAAATAAAGACGGCGCAGTTCGGCCAGTTCAGCTCTCAGCCTGTCCTCTTCTTCGGAATTATGGTCAAAGGCGGCCTCGTCGATTTCAGGCGGATTTAACAGCTGCTCAAAAAAAATCTTAAGTCCGGGAAAAAGCAGAAAAAACAAAACAGCCAGGAGATTAAAGCCTAAAACCAGCCCCAGAAACAGTTTCAGGAGGCTGTAGTCTTCTTTAACGTACACCGCCGCCGCCGACACGGCCTTCTGCGGCGCGGCCGTCACTTTTTCCGTCAGACGGCCGGAGACGGTCAGGCCGTTCAAATCGCCGGCTGCAGCTCCGGCGGTCTCGGTTTTCAGGGGGCTTAATCCCCAGCCTGCCACCACCGGCCGGCCGCCGACTAAAAAGACCCTGAAGTTTTCCGGCCGGCTCAGGATCCGGGACAGCAGTTCTCCGGCTAATTTGCGGTTTCTGGCCGGAGATTTGGAAAACCGGTCAGCTAAAGCGTTCAGTTCAGCTTTTCTTTCGCCGATGATATCACTGGCAAATCTTTGATCCTCCTCCGACAGCTCCTCAAAAGGCGCCACCTGACCCGAAAGACTGGAATACCAGTTAATCCGGTTATGGTCGGCATTTTTGACCGGTTCGGCCAGCAGCTGAGCCCTGTCTTCCGACAGTTCCTCGGAGATGACCTGACAGAACAGGGGAAAACGGGAGATCATCTCCACCCCGTCATGAGTGTCGACATGATATTCCAGAATATTAGATGAACATACAAGTTGTCTGGGCATGACAGGACTCCCTCAGGGTCTGCTAAAGCCGGATCCCGTCTCCGGCCAAAAACCTGACAGCATCGCGGAACCGGAAGGCGGCCAGGCTGGGCCCCGAAAAACAAAAAACTGCGGCAGCTCCTCCGGCGCAGACCGGTTCCGGCCCGGAATTGAAATCCCCTGCCGTCAGTGCCTCCGCCGTTAAGAGAATTTTAAAAATAAACCCGGACAACAAAAAAGCCCTGCTTTTAAAACAGCAGCCGGAACCCATGGCCGCCGCCTTACTGTTCAACCCGCTCAAACCCGGCTTTAAAAGGCGGATGCTTGGTAGCGGGCTGGGCCAGGTAGCAGTCCACTTTGCCCCTGACGCTGCCGGCATCCGGAGAGCAGGTTAAGATCGTTTTAGAGTAGCGCCTGCCATTGGGGCAAACCTCAGGTCCCTGTTCGGCAATAACGATGCTGCCGTTTTTAAATGAAGCCCGGGCTGTCGTGGAACAGGTCTGGGTATAGCGGCCTCTGGCGTCATGCTCGTCAACAGTCACTCTGGCCCGGCCGTTACGGTCAAAGCAGTATTTTACGACCAGCGGCAGTTTGGTCTCAATGCTTCTGACTTCGTCGGCGCTTGATTCCCAGCAGCCTTCCATGAAGGAGAAATCATTCTTTTCCTCAGCGCCTTCCGGGATCTCCAGAGCGCGGCTTCCGGGCTTTTCCGGCGGCGGGGCGTCCGGCAGGGCCTGGGGAGAGTCAAGGGCGCCTTCGTCCGGCAAAGAGGCTGCCGGTTCAGCCGGTTCTTCAGCCTGAGGAACCGGACAGCCGGAAAGCCGGGCGTAGTAAAGACGGCGCAGTTCGGCCAGTTCAGCCCTTAACCTGCCTTCTTCCTCGGAATTGTGATCAAAGGCTGCTGCGTCGATTTCAGGCGGATTTAAAAGCTGCTCAAAAAAAAGTTTAAGTCCTGGAAAGAGAAGAAAAAACAAAACAGCCAGAAGATTAAAGCCTAAAATCAGCCCCAAAAACAGTTTCAGCAGACTGTAGTCTTCTTTGACGTAAACCGCCGGCGGCGGCAGGGTCTTCCGGGGCGCGGCCGTAACTTTTTCCGTAAGACGGCCGGAGACCGTCAGGCCGGGCGGATCACCGGCTGCAGCTCCGGCGGTCTCGGTTTTCAGGGGGCTTAATCCCCAGCCCGCCACCACCGGGCGGCCGCCGACTAAAAAGACCCTGAAACTTTCCGGCTGGTTCAGGATCCGGGACAGCAGTTCTCCGGCTAATTTGCGGTTTCGGGCCGGAGATTTGGAAAACCGCTCGGCTAACGCGGCCAGTTCAGCTTTTCTTTCATCAATAATATCATTGGCAAATCTTTGATCCTCTTCCGGCAGCTCCTCAAAAGGCACCGCCCTGCCGGTGAGGCTGGAATACCAGTTGATCCGGTTATGATCAAGATTCTTAACCGGTTCGGCTAAAATCTGAGCCCGGTCTTCGGACAGCTCCTCGGAGACGACCTGGTAAAACAGAGGAAAACGGGAGATCATCTCCACCCCGTCAAGTGTGTCGATATGATATTCCAAAATATTCGATGAATAGATCAGCTGTCTTGTCATTCTGGTGGTTCCTGTTGGGCCTGTTCGAACCGGATATTTGCTTTCCGCCAAAAACTGAATAGCGTCACGGACCGCGTAGGTCCGGCCGGCCCGGACTGAAGAGCTGCTCCCTATGACCACGGCCGGCTGATTTAAGGACTGCCGGCCTGAGGCTTTAATCAGGGCAGCCGATCGGTTTCAGCAGCTTATTCCGGGGCTGCTCCTCCGGTGCCTGAAGGCGGCTGAATGACCGGGGCAGTTTAGACTCACGGGCTGAGCCGGACTTACTCATCAGCCCGCAAAAACACTGACTGGATCAGGTCCATGTCTGTCTGCTTAATGGAACAGTTCACTCCAGCCCGGCCGCCGGCGGTACGGGGCGAGCATATTAAAACCGACTGCCCGTAACTCCGCCCGGCCGGGCAGACCGGTCCGCCGCTGTCTGCAATGACAACGCTGCCGTCATCAAAAGAGGCGGCGGCCGCTGAGGCGCAGGTCTGGACATGGCGGCCGCCGGCGTCTTTCTCGTCTACGGTCACACTGGCCCGGCCGCTGCGGTCAAAGCAGTATTTAACGACCACAGGCAGTTCTGTCTCAATATTAACCAGACCGTCGGCCCTTGATTCCCAGCAGCCTTCCATGAAGGAAAAATCATTCTTTTCCTCAGCCCCTTCGGGGATCACCAGACCGCGTTCTCCGGCATTACGGCCGGCCGCCGCCGGGGCATGGACGGGAACGGAAAAAAGGCGTTCCAAGTGCCGGATCAGTCCAGGAAATAAAAGGAAAATCAGCGCAGACAGAAGGAGCAGGCCCAAAAACAAACCTAATAATCGCTTCCGCAGGCTGTATTTCTTTCTGACAGCGGCTGCAGCCTCTTTTTCAGGCAAAGGGGGCGGTTCAGTCCGGGGATGCTCCTGCGGTTCACCGGTCAAAGCCCCGGTCATCTCAGATTTCAGGGGACTTAAACCCCAGCCTGCCACCACCGGACGTCCGCCGACTAAAAAGATTTTGAAATTTTCCGGCCTGTTTAATAATCTGGCCAGAAGCTCTCCGGCCAGTTTTCGGCTCCTGGCCGGAGATTTTGAAAACCGGCCGGCTAATGCGGACAGCTCCTGTCTTCTTTCGCTGATGACATCTCTGGCATGCCTTTGATCTTTTTCCTCCAGCTCCTCAAAAGGGACGACCGGACCGGAAAGACTGGAATACCAGCTGACCCGGTTATGACCGGCATTCTTGATCGGTTCGGCTAGCAGCTGGGCCTGATCCTGGGACAGTTCACCGGAGATGACCTGACGGAAAAGGGGAAACCTGGAGATCATCTCCACCCCGTCATGGGTATCAAGATGATATTCCAGAATATCCGATGAATGAATCAGCTGTCTGGGCATTACAGGGCTTCCTGAGGGTCTGGGTCTATTCGAGCCGTATGCTGCTTTCCGTCAGAAACTGAATGACATCGCGGACCCCGAAGGCTATATTGACCTGGCGGTTGCTTTCGTCGTCCACCCTTATTAAAGTGTTAATGCCGATGACCTGACCGTCCTGGTTGATTAAAGGCCCTCCGCTGTTGCCCTGGGAGATCTCAGCTGTGTGATTTATAAGAGGCAGGCTGCCGTGTTCCTGAATAACGCTGATAACGCCCTCAGCGTAAACCAGTTCCGGAACAGAATTAAAATCCCCTTCCATTAAAGCATCCATTTTTGGATCGCCTTTGGTCAGAAGTCCGGGGTAGCCCCAGGCGCTGACCCGATCGGCTCTTTTGGCTTCCCGGCTGAATTTAAGAGTCTTAGGCTGATTGGACGGACTGATATTTGTTTTTAAAACAGCGTAATCTCTGATGGTATCGGGTCTGGTAACGCTGACCAGCTCGGCTTTTTCAATATGGCCGAGAGATTTATTGGTCACCATTATCGGGCCGCCGGCTTTGGCTATCTCAATTACGTGGCGGTTAGTTAAAATAAGATTCGGCCCGATAAAAAAGCCCGTACCCATGGAAATGGCCTCATCGCCCAGGGCCAGCACCAGAACTGTGGCTTTTTCAATGTCATCCAGAAGGCTGTCGGAATTTTCGGTTCTTTTATCGTCCGGCGGACTGCCGGCTGAAGCGCCTTCAGCCGGAGCAGCCTTATCCGGAGAGGCGGTATCCTGATCAGGCTCAGTCAGCGGCGCGGCAAAAGGCCCTCTCGGCTCGGCCGGCACGGCGCAGACATTTCCGCTCAATAACCCCCGGTAGCGGTCCACTTCGGATTTTAAAGCGTCAATATTGGCTGTCTGAAGAGAACCGGGATTTATTTGAGCCACCTCGGACCGGTACAGGTATCTGGAGTAGAAAAAATAGTATATAAGGCCCAGAAAAAGGGCGGCCATCAGTAAGCCCAGTAAAAGTCCGATCAGGCAGGAGCGCTTTTTCGCCCTGACTTCGGCCGGCGGCGCCTGATTGTCTGGCGGAGTTGCTTTCGGATCAGTACTCATATTAAACCACTCAGCAGCGCAGGTAGCGCTGAAACCGGAGATTGCCGCAGCAATACCGGAAAAAGCAGAACACTATTTCTTTTTCTTTCCTGAAAACAGATCACTGACTTTTATCTGCCTGGACTGGCCCTTCAGCATCAGCGAAAGATGCCTGGCCGCCGCATCATAGCACGTCCGCATTTCCCTGCTGTGGACATCGTCGCCTTTGATGTCATTGCGGACAAAAACCATCTGGTCAGTAAGCATTTTCCGGTCAAAATCAGCCGAATCCTCAATTAAGACCTTGTAATAGTTAAACTGGTTGCGGATAGCCTGATCAAAATCTCCTATCTCTTTTTTGAACTGAGTCAGATTGGTCCGGTATCCGGCAATAAGATCATTTAACTGCTTCTTTTCTCTGGCCGAGGCTGAATTTAAATTCTGACGCGCAAATTCCAAATCAGTTTCCGTAATTTCAATATTTCTTTCAGTATTAATTTTAAGAATATTGGAATTTCTGATACTGTAAACGGCATACAGCAAACTGCGGCAGTGGGCCCTGGCCGCCGCTTCCTGGTTGCGCTGAACCATGATGTTGTAATCGCGCAGATCAGCTCTCAGAGATTCATAGACCGCTTTTTCTTCCGGGTTGTCGGCCCCTTTGATTAAGCGCTCTATTTTTTCCAGAGGGTTCAGCGATTCGGCCATCTGAGGAGCCTGAGTAATGCTTTCCCACTCACTGGCCAGCTGGCCTAGGCGGGCCTCACCCGGCGCTGCCACTGCCGACAGGGTCAGCCTGAAACCCAGATCGCCTGAAACAACCGGACCGTTCCGGTAAAATAAGGCCGCTTCCTGACGCCTGCCGGGCATAATCTCGGCCGTCTCGCTTCTGTAGCTTCCCCCTTTGCGGGTAACACCGCCGGCAGCTCCGTGGAGACGATCGCCGACGGACAATTTAAACATATCCGAAGTCATCTCAGCGACATTTCCGACTGTATCGTATATGCCCAAAGGATTAGGCCTGAAGCGTCCTATCTTTGCAGGCCCCTGGGCCGGAGGGGATATGCCGTCCTGGAAAAGCCCGTAGTCGGCCGCCGAAAAACCGCTCTCAACCGGAAACAGAGGCTCGGATCTGATGTTATCGCTGGAGACGGCCTGACCGCCCCTGGCCGCGTACTCCCATTCAGCCTCAGTGGGCAGACGGATAATGCCGACTTCCTTATTGTCATTCGAAAAAGAAGGCAGAACCTCCGGATGATTTTCCAGAAGGTAAAGCATGTATTTTTCAGTAAAAGCCAAAGTATCAAACCAGGTGACGCCGCTCTTAGGCAGAGCCGATTCCGGGGTAACGGAAGGGCAGCCTTCCATTACCGCCTGCCATTGGCCCGCAGTGACCTCGTATTTGCCGATCAGATAAATTTGGTCGGTTTCCTCCGGTCTTACAGTTTTCAGGGCCACAGACTGAAAAGCCTGAGGCAGATTTGCCAGAGACAGAGCCGAGCCTAAAAACGCTTTGTACTTGCGGTCAAAAAATCCATTGGGATGTTCATCCTCAGTGCCCAGACGGGTCTCAAAATCTTTCAGATGCCCTTTGACCGGCAGGGATACGGCTTTAAAAACCATCTTAAGATCGCAGGGCATGGGCAGAATGATATCTCCGTCATCGGGCTTGGGATTATAGATATCAGCCTGGCTGACCTCGCCCCGCCTGGCCAGCTGGGCTTCTGCATCCGAAGGCGGCCAGATTAAAACCGCCCCGATTAAAACGGCCGAAATAACAAATTTATACATCTCGCATGCCCTCCGATGGTTCCAGCTCGAACAGACCGGCCACAGCCACGGCCGAAGCGGCCAGCATAAAAAAAAGAACCAGGGCGCCGGCCGCCAGTAATTTAAACGGGGCCAGGGCGCAGACTTCTTCGCCCAGCCCGAAACTGCCGCCGAAGTAAAAATTAAGGACCCGGGCGACGGCTGAAAAAAGACCTTCCGACAGTATGACGGCCAGAAACCCGGTCAGCAGCGACTGAAAAACCGTGAAAACTATCAGTCTGCCTCTTGACAGGCCCAGTAAAGCCAGAACAGCTAAAGACCTCCTGGTCTTAGCCACCTGATCGACCGCCCCGCTGGCCGCCGAGGCGAACGCTCCGCCGGCCACCACAGCCAGAAGGGCTAAAAATACGACCGTGAAACAGTGATCAAGGCGTCTGACCAGAGCAATTTCTTCGGCCCGGCTGGTGACGTCCAGCCCCAGGCCGGCCAAATGACTTTTCAGAACTTCCACCCCGTCAAGATCCACGGCGTATAACCGGAACCGGGGAAACAGGACAGGGCTTTCCGGTTTTTCCCGGCCCGGCCAGCCTAGAGAAGAAACCGCAAAGCCGCTCCTGTAATCCTCAATCATCTTCAGAAGCTCCAAGGAGCAAAAAAGATAGTAGCCGCCCGCCACTTCTTCCGGCACAATTCCGGCTACAGTCAGTTCGGTCTGAGCGGATTCTTCGTAGCCGCCCGCCAGACGGCCGATCCGGCCGGTCAGTTTGTCGCCCGGCTTGGCCGCCAGACGGCCGGCCGCAGCCCTGGACAGATAGATTCGCCTCTCAGCAGGTCCGGTCTCCGGATCAGAAGGAGGCCCGGCCGTTCCGGCAATAGGATCTCCGGGGCCGGTGGCGGTCAGATCGACTCTTAAAGCCGGGAAGCCGGACTTAACCAAAGTCATGGTAGCCGACAGGGTTCTGGTCTCGGGAATGACAAACCCGGCCGCCGGATGCTTTCGCAGTTCCTCAAAAAAACTCTCAGGATAGCTGCCCGTCCCCCTTGGCGTCAGCTCAAGATTACGGGGGTTTTCAACCAGCCTTTTAGTCAGAGTGCCGATAATGCCGTCCTTAATCCCCAGAAGAGTCAGGAGGGGCACTAAAAAAGCCACCAGAGAGAATATGGAGCACAGAGAAAACAGATAGTCATGCCCGTAGCGTTTGGCGGCCAGTTTTACGGTAGTAAATAAAATACTGTCCTCCCCCTGATTCAGCCTGAGTCCTGCTGACCGGTCAGCTCCAGCCTGGCCAGAACTCCGGATTCAGGATCCGGCTGCCGGCAGTAAATCCGAAAAACAGTAAAGCCCCTGTCTTTAATCAGGTCCAGATTGTGGGTGGAAACAACCAGAGCCCGTTCCTTGCTCAGGGCCAGCAGCAGGTCCAGAACCTGCCGGGCGGTGGGCGGATCCAGAGAAGCCGTGGGTTCATCGGCTAAAATTAAGCTCGGCCCGTGGATTAAAGCCCGGGCTATAGCGCAGCGCTGTCTTTGGCCGACTGAAAGCAGGGCCGGTTTTCTTTTCAGCAGTTCGGAGATTTTCAAAATTCCGGCCAGTTCATGTAAAAGCTTTCTCTGCTCTTCAGGCTCGCAGTTTTTCAGTTCCCCCGGCAGCAGGATATTATCTTCAGCTGACAAAAAAGGAAGAAGACCTCCCGTTTGCATGACATAACCCAACTGCTCGCGCCTGATTTTTTCGAACTTACGGGCGTCTTTATCCTGCCAGGCTTTAAAAAGATCTATTTTGGAGTCAGTACCGGGCCGCCACAAAAAACTGTCCGCCGAATCGGGCTTCAGGATTAAAGCCATGAGGTCAAGAAGAGTGCTTTTTCCGCTGCCGGAATCGCCGATCAAAGCGTAGCGGCCGGCCGGACAGACGGCTAAATCCTCGATCAAAAGAGAATAGCCCGGACCGCCGGACCTTTTTTTGACCACATTTTGAAAAACCATTATAGGTTCCGGCACGCCGGGCTCCTTTGAGTTTACCTAAGGCAGCATAGTCAGAGGGACCCGGTAAAGCCACTCGCCGTCATTTCCGGGGTCGAACTTAGCCCAGTTGTCCACATCCCGGTCATAGTCGTCGTAAGCGGCCAAACGTGCTTTTACGGCCCGGACAAAAGAATCCTGTTCACCTGGGCCCATGCTGTACCAGTCAGTTTCGGTCATGCCCATGATCTTGCTTTTATAAGGCAGATCGTCCAAAAATTCAGACAAGCCGCCTAAATCGCCCAGCCTGGTCTGGGGAGTCAGGGAAAAACGCCCCGGATCACGGCTTATCTGGGCCGAGGCGGCCAGAATGTTCCGGAAAAAATCATCGGACTGCTCGGTCATGACTTTTTCGGCATTGGTCACAATAATATTTAACTGCCTGGCCAGGGCGCTTAACTGATTTTTGGTTAAAAGAACGGCCACGTCGACTGTCCTGATACGCCTGGGATCAGAGGAGTCTAAACTGGACAAATCCTGATCCGGTATCCAGCTTCTGACAACCCTGGGAGAACGGACTTTGTTTCTGGCCCCCAGATAGTCAAGCCTGATGGAATGGCCCAGAATTTCGCCTAAATCAGCCGCTCTCTGTTCAACGGGCGACTGTCTTTCATTCCTAGGCGCCTGCCGGTAGGAACCTCTGGGCTGACTGAAAATCTGAGCTTCCATGCTCCGGAAAATCTGATCCGAGGCGGCCCAGAAAACTTCCGCCCCGGCCTGACCGGAAGGCGCCTCAATGTCAAAATAATTGGATCGGCCGCCGCCTTCAAATGAAAGGGATTTATAGGCTCTTTCGGCCAGCATGTGGTTGTGCTTTCCTGAAGGAGACTTAATGTGAATAGGCACAATCTTAATATTTTTAGCTTTAGCCTTTTCAAATATGGTCTCCGGAGTGGCCGGAATGGAATTAAAAGGATCTTCCGCGGGCAGAGGACCGGCATCGGTCAGCAAAAAAATGACCCGGCCGTGATACGGCTCCCAGTCCAGTTTGTCTATTGCCGTGTTCAGCCCGGCTAAAGAATCCTCGGCATAGGCATGGGTGGAGACGGTTGCTTCCCGGACCTGAGCCAGAGCATCCTCAAATTCATACCTGTCCATAGCTGTCCTGAGGGGGGATATGACCATAGTATTGTACTCAATATCAGGGGTGGCCACGGTACTGGAACGGAAGGCCACCACGCCTAGAGCGACATTACCGCCCTGCCCGGCTTCGGCAATGCGGTCATAAATCTGCCTCGTCAGTTCCCGGCACTGCTCAATGTAAGGCCCCATGGAAATAGTCGTATCAATAACAAAGGCAATGGCGTTATTGGCCCGGTCCAAAGGCGGAGAGCCGCCGCCGCCGCGCCCCTGGCCGGAACCCTGGTCTGAGCCGCCGTAACCCCCCTGGGAATCGTCGTCCGGGTCAATGGAACCGACTTCCAGCATCTTAAAAGAATCAAACTGCTCATCGGAACTGAAAATAGGCATGAGGTAGAAGTGGTTGTAAGGCACAGCCCCCTCTTCATCATCGGGCTCCATGGCCGCGACCGGAAAATCATCAGGAGCGCCTCCTCCGGCCCGGTATTCGGCAAACTGGCCGGCCAGACGGTTCAAGCTGCCGCCGATATTCTCGTTGGCGGCAATATCTATTAAACTGTTCTTTTCCTTAAAGAACATCAGCGGCCTCCGCCCGCCCCGGGGAGAGAAGAGAAGAACCAGTGACTGTTTCCACTCCGAGGCAGCCTGGGCCGGCAGCCAGAACATATCCTGACCGGCAGTATTGCCGGCGCAGCTGAGCCAGGGCCGCCCCTCCTCCATTTTCCGTCCGTAGACGTATAAAACGGAAAAAGGCAGTAAAGCCCCCCCGGGCTGGCCGCCGGGACTGTCATAACGGGCCGCGCCCGGATGGGTTATGACTTTCTGATACAGGGTCTTTTTGCCCTGCATAAGCAGCGGAGCCGCGCCGTAGCTCTCCGAAGGCCAGAGCATAAAACCCAAAGCCAGAAACATTAAAAAAATTTTAAGGGAATAATACTTAATCGGCATACTCTGTTCCAATGGCCCTGAAAATAAGTCTGTGAACAATCAGGACCCGTTATCTTCCGCTGTCCAGCATTTCCGTTAAAGCTCTGGCTCCGGGATCGCCGGTATCCTCGTTGCTCAGAGCCCAGTCCAGAAGCGCCTCCTGACGGCTCTCGGCCTGCTCCGCTCCGGCTTTCCGGGCCGCATCATATTCATCGTAGGCAAATTTGGCGTTCTTCTGAATTGAACCGGTCGGTCTTTTATCCATAGGATCGTAAAATTCGGCAAAGCGCATCCGGTATTTCGGCGATGACCGGGCCAGCTTCCGCAACAGGAGAAACACTGCATCCTCGGCTCCCGGCGTTCCGTCCAGTTTATCCACAGCTTCAGCCAGTTCGCCGTCCGGTTTTCCTTCTCTGAGAAGCCGCCTGGCCTCTTCAATAGGCGTTCCGCCGGCCGCCGGCTGGACTGCAGCGGGGGTTTCCTCGGTTTCCGGGCTACTGCCGGCTGCTTCGGGATCTTCTGGCTTATCTTTTAAAAGAAAATACCAGGCTGAAGCCAAAGCCAGAATTATTAAAACTAACGGTATTAAGACCGGCAGGACTGACTTGGATTTCTCCGGTCCCGGCGGAATTACCCGGCCGGGAGCAGCGGGCCCGGCTTCGGCCGGCAGATTTTTCTCAGCCCCTGTTTCACCGTCCGCGCTTTCTCCGGCCGCAGGCCCGGCGGGAGCTTCTTCCGGGACAGCCGGAGGCGGACTTTCCGGCAGGCCGGGCGATTTGTCGGTCCGGTTGATTAAAGTTATATCGGCCGTCTGCTTGACGGAAAATTTCGCTTTCTTATCCGGCAGATCAATTTTGCCCATATCACGGGGCGGCTTTATGATATTTTGGGTGTCGGCTTTAATTTTGGTGAAACTGGAGTGAATGCTGCCTCTGACATTAAAACTGTGGAGCTTTTCTTCAAAGGCGGCGGTAAAATAAGGCCCCAGCTCCAAAGTCAGCTCGGTCCCGTCCCAGTGCTGCCCGTCCACAGGAATATAAGTTTCTGACCCTGACACCCAGCTGTCGCAGGAACCGGGAGCCTGTAGATAATTCCTGGAGGGGAAAGCCTGAACGGATACCGTGAAGGTTTCGCCGGCCGAAGGCTTTTCATCAGATTCTTCAAACTGAAGAATCAAAAGGGCATTGCCCCGTCCTTTATTGTCATCATTACGGATGGCGGATTTCATTATCCCTGCCCTAACACTGCCAGCGCCTTGAGATCAGCGCCGATAATCCGGCCCAGGCGGGCGTTTTCCTCAATATCGTAGTTCTTTTCGGCAAATTCGACATTTTGGATCATGAGGCGGTATAAAGCCCTCAGCCAGTCCTGGAAATACAGAAGATCGTAACTGGCCTGAATCTCCGGCAGTTCCGGCACCTCGGCCGGCACTTTCGGCAGGGCAAAAAGGAGCGCCTCCCGGCCCAGCACCCTGACTGTCCTTTCCTGCTCCGACAGATGATAGGGCGACAGTCCCAAAAAACTGACATAATCGGACAAATAGGCTGAGGCCAGACGGCTCTGCTTCCACAGCAGCCTTTCGGGGTTGACATTGCTGTAACTTAAAGCCTCCCGGAGCTGACTTTCTATGGTATCCATAACCGAAAGCCTTTTGGCTCCCTGGACAAGCTCGGCCAGAAGCTGCTGGAGCACATCCCTGGGAAAGCCGTAGTAGCGGAGGAGCTTGGGGTCATTCTGGACATCGTCCAGTCTGGCCTGCCAGGCATTTTCCACTCTCCGGCGGTAACGGTAAGCGCTGTCGCCGGTAATCCTGGCCGGAGACGGAGCCGGGACCGGACCGGCCGGTTCAGCGCCGGCCGCAGGTTCTGAACCGAATAAAAAAGACTCCAGATCGTCCAAAACCGGCCGGCTCTCCTGAGCGGCTTCAGGGCTTTTTCCCTCATAATCCATTGATTCAAGCTCCCGGCCGGAGAAAGACCGGCTGAAAACCGTATGGCAGTCATCGTCGGACAGTATAACTGAGCGTAAAAACAGCCCCAGCCTGACCCTTTTGGTCTGAAGCTCCGTCAGGCAGACGGCCATTTTCTTAAACCAGGCCTCTTTGATTTTCTTCTCTTCTTCCTTGTCCCCGCCCTGATAGAATTCCTTCAGGGTTCGTTCCACAGACTGAGCTTCAGCCGCAGTCAGATGGACCAGCTGACTGAGTTTTAAGTCCGTCTCCAGTATAGGGGTTAAATTTTGGACAATGTAGCTCACTCCGCCGTCGGAACCGGCCGCAATGGCCTCCCAGGCCGCCTCAGGCTCACGGACATGTTTTTTGGTGGTCTCCGAATCCAGATAGCCCTGACGGATATTCTCAACCCAGCCGGCCTGATCGTCTCTGACCCCTGAACATTTAATTTCACCGGACTCTCCGGGAGATTTCTCAATGTTAAAAAAACCGTCGGCAAAACCTAAATTTAAAAGCCAGTAGATGTTATTGAAAGGCCGGACATCACTGCCCTTTTTAGTCCATTCCTTAGGCCAGCTGTGGTTGCTGAAAAACTGCAGAAAAGAGGCGTTGTAGCGGTTATCCCAGCGGGTCACCGGATCTGAACTGCCGGTGCCTTTTTCCAGCATCCGGTCGAATTTGGTCAGGACTAAAAACAGGCAGACCGGTTTTCCGTACCGGTCTTCGGGCAGTTCGCCGTGGGTGTCCTTGAGCCAGTGATCGATGACGGCCGGCAGATCGGGGTTATTCTGGACCGAATCGCCGATGCACAAAAGCATGGCTGTAATCTCGTGGCGGGCGCAGTATCTTTCAAACAAATAGGCCACCTTGCCGCGCAGAAAGCATTTTTTCAGGACCTCCGGATTCTTCATCTCTTCGGTTATGTCAGACAGCTTCTCCCGGGCTCTGTAACCGGGAAAATCCAGGATATCGGCGTAATCCATGAATCTGCCGGGCTTTTCCACGACTTTAACGTGGATCTCGGCGATTAAGGCGCTTAAAACCGGTCTGGTCAGAGAAGCTCTCTGACCTTTTAAACTGACCACTTCCACCGTATCCCCGCCGTCATCCAGCAGGCCCATCAAGCGGTCTACGTGGAGAACGCTGTTTTTCCGGCTGTCGGCGGCCAGTTCCGGCTGGTAAAGGGCGTTCAGACCGGAAAAGGCTGTTTCCTGGTGACCGAGCTGCTCTAAAGCTTTGAAAAGTTTCACGTAGAGGCTGTTGAACTGGTCTAAATTGCCCCACAAACAGCTGAACAGGCTGACCCGGTCAGTTAAGGAAAGCCTGACCGCCAGCTCCGCAGCCCGGGGCCAGAAATGAGCCTCCAAAACAGGCCCTGAGGCGTACACTTCGGAAATCCCGCGGACATACTCTGCCAGATCTTCCATATCATCTAAAGTCAGGGTGCTTTTGGCCGGCGGCTTTTTACTCAGATCATCCAAGATCTTTTTGATGTCATCCGGCTGGACCCGGACAGCCCCTTTAGCCTCACCGAAATAGGTATTGGCCAGAATTTTGATGATGTCAGCTTCCGAAAAAAGCTTCAGGCAGACCGGCTTGGCCGGATCCGGAGACTCAGCCGGATGATCCAGAGAAAAGCGGGTCACCAGACCGGTTGTCTCGTTGCCGCCTTCGGGATTTATACTGAGCATGTAGTCCAGGACCTCCGCTCCGAAATCGACCCGCAGCGAACCTGTCGGCCCTTTGGCCAGAGCCGAGATCAAAGTTGACTTGCCGGCCTGGCTGGGCCCGAAGACAGCCACCCCGGCCTTAGAGCCCGCAGCGTCAGCGTAAGTCTTCAGAAAACGGGCCGAGCGCCGGAGACGCTTCCGGACAACTTCCTGAGGCCCGGCGGAGGACTCGTTGTCCAAAAGCCACTTCTCACCTTCCCGGGCAGATTTCCGGACAGTCAGGCTGATCTCTTTCAGTTCTTCCAAATTCATACTGCAATCCTTAAAAGTCCGGTTGGCTACAGACTGTCCAAAACGCCCGTATCGAGCCAGTAGCCGCTGTCATCGCCCAGGGTCTGGAGTCTTATGACCACAGTCCCGGGCGGCAGACCCTGGCCGTTTTTGTCGCTGACTGAAGTGACCCTGATAATGCCTTCGGTTCTTTTCAGAATTGTTGAACGGCTGCTTTTTTCCGGCTCCTCTTCCAGTTCCGGTACGGTCAGCTCCAGGCTGACCGTGTAAGGCAGACGGCCGACAGACTGTCTTTTGGCTTCCGGGGATTTGTAATCCAGGGTGTACAGGCGGGTCGTGGTCCAGCGGGAGCAGTTAAGCTGCCTGAAACCCACCGGCACCGGGGCGTTGAACTGAATATCGCAGGCGGTCTCTATCTCCCGTCCGGAATCCAGATCGACATTGCTGAACCAGACATGTTCTTTGGACAGGCGCCCGTGGCCGTCTAAAAGCCCGATATAGCGGTTTATGGGCTGAGGCACAAAATCGGACGTGTCAATAGTAATTCCCTCAAGGGAGCCTTCGGCCAGAGCGCAGATAATGGCCCCGACCACGACCGTGGTTTTAGGATCCTCAATCCGGCCGTGAGTCACAAAAGGGTAAGCCGAGCCAACCCGGTACTTATGCATATGGGTGATCCGGTCGACCGGCAGGCAGATCCGTTCGTACGGAGCCCTGACAACGGCCGGCCAGCAGGAGGGGCGTCCGGTCATAATCAGCATGTCGCAGTCATAAAGCTTTACTAGTTCGCCCATGTCGGTCAGAATCTTACTGATAATTAAACTGACATCAGCATCCACATCATGCATATCAACGGTAAAAGTAAAATCCAGAAGGTCAAACGCGCCCCAGCCGGAATTCTGAAGAGGCGCTTCAACATAATTTATGATCTGCCTGATCCAGCCGCCGGGCTTTTCCTCAGTCAGCCCCAGGACCTCGCCGACATTGACTTCCAGAAGGCAGTCGTCCCCGGCCAGATCGGTATTTTCGTAATGCTTTAAGATGCGGAGAGCCACCGGCACGGCAATCTGAGCCACAAACTGGCTCCTCAGCTGCTCATCGGAACGGTTTGAAGAGACGGTGCCCATTTTGGCGGTCTCTTTAAAGAGCACGGACACCCGGCTTTCAGCGTCCGGAACTCTGTGCTCTGAGGCCGCCAGGCCCAGTTTCCGGATAAACTGAGTCTGGATGACTTTACGCATTATATCATCCCCGGCCACATTAAATCCGTCCCGGAAACTTTGGTGAGGCCTGATTAAAGGCGAACTCTGGCCTGGGTTATGAATAAAATACGTGGTAATGCTTAAATCCGACGTGCCGCCGCCTACGTCTATGCTGGCCAGTCTGAGAGAACCGGCTTCAGCTGCGCCGCCCTGATTTTTATTCGGCAAGGGCCTGGATTTGCCCAGCAGATTAAACATTTCTGAAGCGTTATTGTGGAACTTATCGTTCAGCTCATTATAAAGCCAGACTATCTGAGTGCAGGTAGCCTCATCCCAGTCGCACCGGACTAAGGGGCTGTACCTGAAATCATCTGTTTCCTTAGGCCTTTTGGAAGGAATTACGGACTGGTAGCAGCTGTCCCAGTGCAAAGATGACCAGACTGTCTCCACAGCCAGATAGGCCCAGGTCTTGAAAATATTCTGCTCAGCTAAGGGCATGGCTGTGGGCACGGTTAAAATTATGCTCTGAAGTCTTCTGGGTGTATCGGGATGTTCCCGGTTGTCCCGTACAACCGGGCTGTTAATGCAGGACAGGGCCTGAGCAATAATCTCGCTCAGCAGAAACATCATCAGGGAACTGCGGCTGTAACGGGCCTCAAAAGCGGCAATGTCGTCATCCGGAGAATAGCCTGCTTTAATCTCGGGAGGGATGGGGATCCGGCTGCCGGACTGCCTGCGGGACGGCATAGCCGCCAGGGGCACTCCGGCCGTATTGACGCTCATCAGAAACGATCCCCGCCCCACAGCCGGTTCCTCCACGGCCCGGTGATGCTCAAAAAAATTATTCAGATGCCACTCCAGCTCCCTCTGCTTGGTATCCCAGAGATACCGTTTGGGACTGGACATGCCGGTCGGCCCCATCTCTTCCCGGGAGTTGGCCGAAAGGCGGTTGGCTTCAGGGCCTAAACGGATGGTCGAAGGCCAGATAAAGCTGTCACTGTGCTGACGCGACCTCAGGGAAAGCTCAACAGGCCCGAAATACGGTTCGGCGAATTCCACTTTGGTGTCCAGAGGTTCGCCGTAGATATTGGCCGGAGCCGAGAGATCCCGGACCTGGAGAGCGTAGCAGTCGGTCAGACGGGTTGTCCTTTGGGGCACGGTTTCCACCAAGACCCCGGTTAAACGGGAATTGCCGATGTCAATAACCAGATCCACATCAATAGGCCGGACTCTTTTAGGATTAATGACCCTGACCGGACTTAAGCTGCCGGACTGAGCCACGGCCCAAAGAAATGTTTCGTAGACCGCCATGTACTCCGTAATAATAGCGGCTTCATCATAAGCGTAGTCGGGAATCGCGTCGGCGGCCCGGGAAATATTTTTTTTGGGATTTTTGGCTTTAAAGCGGTCCCAGACTTTTCTGATGGCCTCCTTAACCCAGGGCAGACTGTCGATGTACCAGGAATTGTCTCTTTCGTGGGCCGCTAAACTGAAAAAGGAGTTGCCGGCCACATCGACCTCTGATAAGGCGTGGTAAATGGTCATGCCGTCGCCGACGGCAATGTTTCCGAGCCCTTCCTCCACCTGAGGGTCAAAAGCTAAAGTGAGCCTGAACCTCAGACTGTCTCCCGAACCCAGTCTCGACAGGTATGCCCTGACCCAGTCGGTCGGTCCCAGGCCGTATTTGGGCAGGCCGTCATCCCAGGTGCCGATTTCCACCAGAAAAGGAACGGGCAGCCAGTGGCCTTCCAGACAGGCAAAAGACTGCAGAACTTCGATTTCATAGTGGAGATCTGAAAGACGGCCTTTTAAGCGGTCAACATAATCGCCGGAGCCGTCGTCCCTTTCCTTCAGAGGAACTAAGATGCTTTCATTCTCCGAACCTTCCACCATGGCCACATGAAAAGGCATCCTGGCCTTAGCCAGAGGCTTTTTGGTTTCCCCGTAAATTTCGGAAAGATCTATATCGCAGTCAATGAACTGCAGAGCCCCGCCGGCGATAATACTGAAGCTTTTATTCCTTTTCATCCATGTTCCTTCATAAAAAACAAAACATAACGTATTTTCCGCAGCTTATCCTTCTGACCGAAATCAAAAAACCTAATCCTGACTGATGCCGTTTTCCTTTAAAAAATCCAGAAGATCTCCGCCGGCAAAGGCCAGATTAACTGCCCGCCCGGATTTTCTGTCCACCGTCACCCAGGAAAGAAGTCCTAAAACCTGCCCGGTCCGGCTTATCAGAGGGCCTCCGCCGGAACCCGGAAAAACATGGGCCGTGTGCCCTATAAGCTGAGGGTCCCGGCTCAGGTCAATTAAACTGACTGTCCCGTCGGTATAGACAGGGGCCGTCAGACTGCTTAAGTCACCTTCCAGCATGGCCTCAATTTCAGGACCGCCCAGATCCTCAATTCCGGCATAGCCCCAGGTTCTGATCTGCTCTCCTCTTCTGGCCGCCCGTGATATTTTCAGACTCTGAGGTTTTCGGGATCCTTCCGGACTGACCTTTAAGACAGCGTAATCCCGGAAATCCTGGAGCCTGCTTACGGCTGCAACTTCAGCCTCAAGCGCCTTTCCCAGAAACCTGTTAGCCACCTTTATCATGCCCTCAGGACCTAAGCCGGCCACTGTCTGCCTGTTAGTCAGAACCAAATCAGGACCAATGAAAAAACCAGTCCCTGAGGTCCAGAAAGTCCGGCCTTCGGCGGTTGCGCCTCTGGCTAAGATCAGTACAGCGGAGCTGTCGACGGCTCTTATCATCGCCCTTTGCCGGGCTTCGGCGGTCATAGGCCTGGCGTTTTTCTCCTCTTCAGCGGGAGCGTCCTGGCCCGGAGCAAAAAAAGGCTGAGCTTCCTCCATAGCTGGAAGCAAGCAGATATCACCGGCTTTCAGTGCAGCCTTATATTTGTCAGTAATACCTTTTAGAGATTCGGTGCTGGAATTCTGAAATAAATTATAGTTAAGGGAAGCAACTTGAGCGTTGTAAAGAAGACTGGCAAAAAAATAGTGGTATAAAAGCCAGAACCCGGCAGCAGCCAAAGCCAGACCCAGAATAAGACCAGACAGATAACGGCGCTTTCGGGGTTCGGCTCCTAACTGTTCTGTTTGGAGGTTGGAAGTAATTTCAGCCATAAACTCTCTATTGAGAACTAAAAAGTAAAATTTATAAATTTTATATTAAAAAGCATTTTAATCAACAGTATGCCAGCCTTAGCCATAACTGCCGGATTTCCGGCAACTGGCGGCAGGCTTATCCGAAAAGCTAAAACGGTTCGGCCGCACTCTATTTTCAGCCCCATGATTATAGCATTAAGTTTAAAGGACCGCGATTAAAGAATTATTAAAAACGAAGGCTTTAAGCTGAATTTAAGGAAATCTGATAAACTCGCCAAAGCGTTTCTTTGCTGTTAGTCTGTTCCGATAACAGCGCCGCTTACCTCAGTCTTAAAAATTACTTCCAGCCGTACCGGCTGAATCCGGCCCTGGAATACGATCCCTAAAAACCAACAACGGACGGCTGAAGGAAAAACCCCAGCCATCCGGTATCAGGTCACAGGTCTTAAAAATCAGCTAGTAAGTGCAGGGCACAAACACGAGACCGGAGGCGCCGGCGACAATGGTTGCCGGCAGGCCATCTTTTTTCTCAGTCGTCATGGCTTCATGACTTCTGGCGACAGCATTCTTGCGTCTTTCCAGCAGAGCAATTGATGAGTCGAGAGTTCTGGCCTGAGTATTATAAGCTACCTTTTTCCTGGTGATTGTATTGATCATGGCTTGAGAAGCCCGGTCCGGCCTGGTTCTTTCAATTCTGATCAATTCATCATAGGTTTTAGCCGTATTGGCTGAAGCGTCGGCATAATTCTTCAGAATGGTATAAGCGTCTTCCGAACCCTGCCTGATTTCTGTCAGTCTTTCAAGCATCTCAGGCTTACCGATCCGGCCCCTCTGGTAGTCTCTGTTCAGCTGCTGATACTGCTTGTCGTAGCAGTTGCTGGCTATTCTGGCTGCGGCTACAGCCTGCTTCAGGTTGGCCGTATCCATGTCCATGGCCTCAAAATAAGTCCTGAAGCGGTCAGCCATCGCCTGGGACTGGACCTCATTGGAGATAAGATAACCAAGACCGGCCCCGGCCAGGCCACCGGAAATGGCCCCTATGACAGCGCCTCTGGAGTTGCCCGATTCGGCGTAACCGATGGCCGCCCCGGCTATGGCCCCCAAAACCGCTCCGGCCGCAGTCGCTTTGTTGACTGCCTCGGCGCTTTTACGCAAATCGGATATGGGTCTGTAGCATTCCGGATAGTGCTTGACAGTCACGGTCTGCTTACCTAATTTTTGGCCAGCGCAACCGGTCAGCAGCGCGGCAGCAACCAGAACCGCCAGGGCTGAAATCAGCTTTTTCTGGGTTAAAGAAATAAATGTGGCAAACATCGAGCTTCTCCTAAGATCAAACATAAAAAATAGCACCAAAGCACCCAATTATTTTGAATTCCTCCGAAAAATAACAGGAAAAACCGTAGAAAATTCATCTTTTTGAGTCAAATTACAGGCAGCCTGAGAGCCGTCAGACGAATACCTGCACTGCACCTCAAAGGGAGGGTAGGCATCCCCGCCGGAAGGATCGCATTTCAGCGGCTCCTGACCTGAAATAAGCAGCGCTTCTTCCGGGTAACTGACCGAGGCCGCTCCCCGGCACGCAGACTGGCCCCCGCCCTGAGAACTGACCTTAAAATCGGCTCGCTCCTGACCCGGATAACAAAAACCGAAGGACGACTTCTGCCCGTCATAGGCATTGATAAAATCCATCCCCGAAACGTTCCAGCAGCCTTTTAAGTAGCCCAAATCCCCGGAAACTACTTCATCGCGGGAAAAAATAAGACAAACCGATCTCCGGGACAGGAAACTGTCTTTCAGGTCCTCCAAAGAAGCCCGGAGTTCAGACGCATAGTTCTGGTTTTCGTCAAACCGGCTGACATTGAATTCCTGGGCGGACAGTACGGCCCGAAGGGACCTGAAGATCCTGGGCTCGGCCAGATAAGCCGCCGCCAGGCCGGCCGCAATGCCCAGAGCCAGCCCCAGGCTCAGTTTCAATATAAAGGCTTTAAGCCTCCATTTTTCATAAACAACGCGCTCCCGCTCAGGCCTGGGCGGCTTAGACGGCTCCGGCGCGGGCTCTTCCATGACCGGAGCCGGATTCTCTTTATCCCAAATAACGGGCAGACTGACCAAAGATTTCAGCCCCCAGCCCGCGACCAAAATCTTGTCAGCGGACAGGTAATACCGGCATAGCTGAGGCCCGGCAAAAAGCCCTGCTAAAAGCTCACCGTTTTTCTTCTGTTTGGCTGAACTTGATTTTTTCAGCTTGGAGGATAATTCAGCTACAGAATTGATAAAATTATCAATATTTTTCAGGCTTTCAGCCCTCTTCTCAGCCTCCAGGCTCTCTAACGGCCCCCATTGGCCGTCAGTACTGGCAAACCAGTTGATCCGGTCCTGATTAAGATTTTTTACCGGTTCAGCTAAAGAAACAGGGCTTTCGGGGAAATTCTCCTTAATTATTGAGGATAAACTGATGTAATTAGAGATTACCTCAGTTTTATCAACTTCCAAAATCTCGCTCTGACTTAAGCTGACACTGTGAATTATCTGATGAGGCATTGACCCCGGAACTCCCTAAGCCCTAAAAAAACAGCCTTTCCGAACTTTCAGCGGCAGCTTCGGACGGCTGGCGGCGGCCAGATTATTTTGTCCGCTCCGTTGCGGACTACATACTGGCCGCAGGCCACATCGTTATAGGCAATAAACTGCGCGTTATTGTTCAGCAAAGCGAATTTCGTCCTGTATATAACCGGCATCATATCGTCATGACTGTAAAAATCCATAATTTCATCAAACTTAGGCCGTATGAGCCAGGTGCCGTCCAGGTTTAAAAATCCCCACTTGCCCTGGTACTGTGCGGCGACTCTCTTCATTTTTCTGACTGTCACGGTTTTATCAAAAACAGGTTCGAAAAGAGGGCTGCCGTTAATTCTGTTGATGCCGTTTTTATCGCCGGCCGCTGACACGAATATGAGATTAAAATCATCGTCAATATTCAATGACTTATAATTGGCCTTAACAATCAAAGTTCCTTTGGCGTTGGTGACACCGTACAGTTCGCCCACTCTGACCTCGGCCACCCCGCTGGATCTAAATCTGCTGCAGTAGTCAAACCTGGGGGTAATTGCCTGACGGCCTTTAGGGTCAACATAACCGCATTTTGAACCTTTCTGGATCTCGGCCAGACCAAAATCAGAAAAGTCATAGGCGCGGGAAAAACCCTGGAAGACCACCCGGCCGTCGCTGTTGCAAAAACCCCAGTTAGACGGGCGTCCGACTTCGCTGCAGCTGGTCAGCTTGTATTTCAGTTCATTGACATAAGCCCAGATGTCGGATCTGGGAGGAACGCGCTTTCTGGCTCCGGCCAGGGTATAGGCCACAATACTGGTGTCTGATCTGACCCAAAGCTCATTGAACTTACTTTGATATTCCACATACACAGGATCTTTGGTTTTAATCAGCCAGCTGCCTTTGAGATCTACCATGCCCCGGTCCTGACCCTGGCTGACGGAAAAAAGTTTGGCGCCGCTCTGCCAGTAAATGCTGTCAAAAACCGGATTTATCAGATAGCTGCCGGCCCGGTCAATAAAGCCGGACATTTTGTTCTTATAGACTTTTATGAAGTCCTGGCCGCCGATAGTTTCAGAAAAATACACCGATTCGAAAGCCGGCTTGACCAGCCAGGCTCCTTTGGAATCCAGCAACCCTTTTAGTCCTTCTTTAGCGTAGGCAGCTGCGTACTGCTGACGCCCCAGATAGCTGAGTTCAGCAAACCTCGGCTTGAACAGCCAGCGTCCGGTCAGGTCAAGAGCCCCCCAGCGGTTGTATTTTCTGCCCACCAGACCGCAATCTTTTTCCCCGCTCACCGATATTCCGGCTTCTTCCAGACCGGGCAGAACGACCCACTGTCCTTTGGCGTCAATGAACCCGTAACGTCCCTCACGGTCGGCCACTCTGGCCAGGCCGCATTTATGGAAATTCTCAGCTTTCGAAAAAGCCGGAGGAATGACAATCCGGCCGCTTCCGTCAATGTAGCCGTAAAGATCATTAAATTGGAAATAATGAAGACTGGCCCCTTCCCCGGCCTGAGCTTTCCCTGGTCCGACCAGGTCAGGCGCATCGGGAATAAGAATGAACTCCTCGGCCCAACCGGACCCGGGCCAGATTATTGAAGCCCAAACAGCAAGCAAAAAGACTGTAAAAAATGTTTTTTCCAAAGTCATCTCTTTCGGCCGGATTTATAGCATTTTAAACCCAGGACCCTATGTTTCCTCAGGCAGCCTTTTCCTTCAATGTGCGAATGTCAGAAGAGGGTATATCTAATTATTCAGCTTATTTCACGTAATAAAAGTAACAAAATTTTTTTTAAACGTCAAGCCAGAAATGATCCTTTTTGTTAGTTAGCAATTTGTATATTTATGTAAATATACAAATATAATTATATATTTTTTAAAATATACAGACAAAAAAATAAAATACTGAACCTTTAATCGTTCTTTTATTGTTAATAGCCTGTTTTATTGTGGCATTATGATGCATCCGTTCATGCGATTTTTCGCAGCCGGATATTTCCGCGCCAATTCTGTGCCCGTTTGGCATCCAGGTATGAGTTCTGTCCCAAAAAGGACTATTTCAGGGCCTTCCGCCTCTTTCACCGTGAAACATACGCCCCACGTCCCACTGCCTAAATCAGCGGGCTGGCCTGTTTTAAGGACAAAACTTCCATGGCCGGGTCTGGAGGGCCCGATTAAATTGTCATATATACTGCTTGTCAGCCGCGTTTCAGGTCAAATTGGGGTCAGCTGAGTTCGGTTTTTTACGGGAGCCGGCCAAGCAATTTTCAGGCTGCTTTGACTTCAGGACTGGCCGCCTCATTTTTGGGCCGGCCTTTTTTCCGTTTGGCCGGACCATTTTCCGGCTGCCGTCTTAGCTGCCGCTATTTTTGTTCCGTCAGGCCCTGAAGATGCCGCAGAATTGCACTTTTCCAGGGCCTTGAGCCGGCGCGGCGCATTTTTTTGACTCTGAGCTCCTCACAGTCAGCGGCTGAGTCTTTGCACGGCTCCTTATTCTTCAGAATCGCGCAGGCGATCCTAAGCGTTTTGTGCCCTGCAGCCATAACCGGCTTTTTGCATCCCCGGCGTCTGATAAGTCTTCGAATTCGGCTCTGAGCGGGCATGGAGCTCTGACAGCGGCTTGAGCCGCTTCACATGACACACGGCGGATCCAGCGGCTGCCCTTACGAGTTCCGCCGCTTTTCCTTTTACCGGCTGACTCACTGCTGCCAGGGCAAATTCCGGCCCGGGAGGCTTTGCTTTCCGGACTGCCGAATTTCTCCGTATCCGGACCTGTTTCCGCCGGAATCAAGGCCGCGCCAATCCCGCTGAGGCCGGGCGCCGCTTGGAGCAGGTCCAAAGCCTCCCGGCGCGGTCTGAGCGCTTCAAGGAAAATTTTGTCCATGCTCTCAATTCCGGCCTCTGAAAACTTGATGCTGTCCATGATTCCAGCCTGCTTTGCGCGGCGCAGATCCGGCAATTCGCCTTCCGGAGCCTGCAGCAGCTCCTCTCGGCTGGCCTTTAAGCGCTTTAAGTGTTTGGCAGCGAAGTTATTTTTTGAGCCAGTTTGCTGAAGATAATTTTTTGTTGAGTTCCAAGAATTATCAAAACTTTTTATGAAGAAAACAGGCTTTGTTCAGCCATTTCCATCCGGCAGCTCCGGTAAATTTAAAGTTCTGACAAAGAATATATCGACCAGTCCAGCCGTTGTTTTTCCAATGAGCATCTCGGAAGCCGCAATGGCGGAAATATCTGAGGCCAGGTCAAGCTCCGTCAGCTTATGCCGTAAATTCCGCATGGTCCGGGGTGAGACGCAGCTGGTCCTGTCATCAGGGTCAGTGATGTTCAGGGCCGTTTGAAACACTGAGCCGAAACTAAGAGCCCTGCGGGCTTAGGTGTCGGACAAGTCAAAATGTTGTTTAAGGACGGCTAATCCGCACGAAACGAATGAACCTTTGGCCGGACGGCCATTGATCTTACAGTGCATGGAGGGTAATTTGTCTCAATTGGGAGTACTGGCAGACATTATCCCTGAAAAAAGTGGTATACAAGTTATTAAGATAGGTAAAATACTTATATTATCTATCTAATATGCCTTAAAAAGTACGTTAGTCTAATTATTTGTTCTATAAAAAGTGATTATTATTTTAATTATCATAATTAGATATTAAATAAAAATTTCAGACATTATCATTATATTTAAATACTTTTTATCAATATAAATATGGTTATTATATGTGTAACAGATAAAATAATTTAAAAAAATGTTAAATATGAAGTTCTGGGACACCAAAACTGCTCATTTTTATGGCGGGACTTTTTGCGAAGCCGAAGCCATTTGATATTGACCTCCGGGGCTTAAGCCTCTATAATATTCACAGCTTTAAGTTCTTGATTTTACGGTCCTAATGCGCTTTGTAGTAGACCGCAAAATAAATTAATATCGGTTATATATAGTCTTTCAATTTTATAAACTACAAAGCTTGATATATATATCATTAAATATTTTTTAGCAACTTATAAGTATAATTTTTGGTAATATTAATCTTTATTGCCTTCACTGCTAAAATCAGTTTATTTTAAAGGTGAAATTTTGAAAAATACAGTAAATATTTTTTTAGCTTTATGTTTGTTATTTGCTTTCGGTTGCAGCACCAAAACCAGCTATACTCCTATTGCCAATGTTCAGGAGGTTCCTCTCGGCTCAACATTTAAAATCGGTGAGATTACCGATAAGTCGGGTTTTGTGTCACCTGCCAACCCAGACGAATCTATAGATCTCAAGCTGGCCATGGGCGAGTCACTGCGGAAAGCCCTGAAGGAAAAAGGCTCTTTCGGAGAAGAAACCTCCCAATGGACGATCGAAGTCGAGATCGTTGAATATGAACCGGGCAACGCCTTTGTCAGATGGTTGCTTCCAGGGGCCGGAGCTACGAAGCTTAAAGTGGTGGCATCGATCATAAACGAAAATGCCCAGCAGGCCGCCAAAATAGCCGTTGAACGTTCTATAGGGTTCGGCGGGGGCTATACTATTGGGGCCTGGAAATACGTTTTTGATGAGGTCGCCCGGGAAATTGTCGGAACCCTGACTGACCCCAGTAAAAGAGCGGCCTGAACCCAATGCCGTTTGCCTAAGGGCCTCAGGGGTTAATTCTCTTCTTTGATTTAAAAGTTCACACCATTTCCGTATCCTGAAATTATATAATAGTTTTTACTTCGAACCAAACTCCGCTGAAGACTTTTATTTAACTGCTTTATGCGGAATAATAGCCGGCATTTAACTGACGGCTGGTTTTTTCCGGGCGTTTTTTGTCCCGACTCCAGCAGGCGGCTGAAATTTTTTTGCCCGAACCGCTTTTTAGGGCTGACCTTATACCAAAACAACAGGATCAAAAATCTCATGATCTATGATGATTATTTCAAGCACAAGATCCCCGAGTTCAACATCAACAACAATCTTCTCCTGGCCAGACCTGGGCTGCCTTTTGTTTTCCTAACCGGCATCCTCTTCCTTATCGCCTGGTTTTTTGACTGGTGCTATTTTGAAGCCATCTTCTTTATTTTCCTGGCCTTTGGGGTCATGTTCTATCGGGATCCGAACCGCAATCCACCCCCGCCCGGTTTCGGGGTAGCCCCGGCTGACGGGAAAATAATCCGGGTCGACCGTGAGGCCGTCTGCCCTATTACCGAAGCTAAAAGCACTAAAATCAGCATTTTTATGAATGTTTTTAATGTTCACGTTAACCGGGTTCCGGTTAACGCCCGCTTAGATACCCAAAAATACCACGCCGGGACGTTTTCCGTGGCCAGCCATGATAAGGCCAGTGACAAGAACGAACGAAATTCTTTGGTTTTAATTGACGAAAAAGAGCGCCAAATAACAGTCGTCCAGATCGCCGGACTTTTAGCCCGCCGGATAGAGTCCTGGGTTAAACCGGGAGAATATTTAACAAGAGGCCAGCGCTTCGGCATGATCCGTTTCGGCTCTCGGGTTGATATCTATGTGCCGCCTGAAGCCGATATTATGGTTAACATAGGTCAGACGGTCAAGGCCGGCTGGTCACCCATTTTCCGCTTCCCTGATTGACATAATAATGCCTAAAATAGTGGCCGTCATTCCGGCCCGGTGGGCCTCAAGCCGCTTTCCGGGCAAACCTCTGGCTCTGCTGGCCGGAGAGCCCATGATCCGGCATGTCTGCAGAAGGGCGGGTTTAATCCCCGAAGTGGCCGGGGTATATGTGGCCACGGATCATGAAGGTATTTTTGAGGCTGTCCGGGAGTTCGGCGGCACGGCTTTAATGACTTCCCCAGACCACCGCAGCGGCTCGGACCGGCTGGCTGAGGCCGCCGACATAATAGGTTTAGAAAAAAACGATATTGTCATTAATGTCCAGGGCGACCAGCCCTGCTTAAACCCCCTCCATCCATCTTTAATGGCCAGGGCTTTAATTGAGGACGAAAACGTCCCGGTGGCCACTCTGGCAGTACCTTTAACCGAGCCGGCAGAAATCCGGAGCCCCAATCACGTCAAAGTTGTCTTTGACCAGTCCTGCCGGGCCCTGTATTTTTCCCGTTCAGCCATCCCTTTTTACCGGGAAGGGACAGGGGAATATTTTAAGCACATAGGCTTATACGCTTATCGGGCCGGATTTTTAAGAGAGTATGTTGCCTGGCCGCCTGGAAAATTGGAATCAGCCGAAAAACTGGAGCAGTTGAGGATCTTAGAGCGAAGTATAGGCATTAAGGTGGTCATCGGCCAGGGGCTGTCGCCGGAAGTCGATGTGCCCGAAGATTTGGCCGTAGCTGAGGCTGTTTTAAAGCAAAAAACTTTTATCTGACCTGAAATAAGAGGATACTCCAAAATAAACGCTCCAATTTATTTTACCAAATTAATTTTGTTGTTGCTGGGACCAAAAATTGAGTTCAATAAAGTTATTTTACATAAACTTTAATGCGGAACAATTGTATCCTAAAATCCCGTATGTTTTTTACCCGAGGCAAGAAAATTTTTTGAAATTTTTAAAAAATTCAATAAAACCAATAAGTTATAAAAAAATAATTCTTGACAAATTCTCCTTCATC
>JAISEL010000124.1 GCA_031264185.1 Deltaproteobacteria bacterium | reverse complement strand
GCTAAGGAAGAGTACCGCTTGCTGAACCGCATCCAGTTGTGAGGGAGGTGGTTTAAGGCAAGATGGGTTTCCATGCAAAAATTATGTAGCCCTAAAAAAAACCGGGAATTACGGATTATGGATTCTTTATTATTCTCAATTTAGTTTCAGAAAAAAATTCTTGATAATTTTATTATTATTCTTGACCTGATAATCATATGTTGATAAACTAACATCTATGGGTATTCAAATTAACATATTACCCCGGCGGATAATTACGATAATATCTTTCTTCATTGGTTTTACCTTATGGTGATTTGTTTGTATCATAATTACCCGCCGGGGTAATATTAGAATTAATCAAGGATTTCTCGCCGTATCTTAACGAATAAACTAAGCGGTTATTTGCTTCAGCTTTAGCCAAAGCTATTGCCTTAGATTTGAATATTCCTGTAAAAGTCTGCCATTTTCCGCCTGGGACAAGCAAATGGAAAATAAAATTGAACATAGGTTGTTTTTTTTATTTATTCAAACTGGAGAGGACAACATTTGACTGACTATGAATGAGACCAATTGTTAAGTTGATTAGCAACACTACTACTTCTGAAAGTCTGGGAGTCACATGTAGATTAGATAGAACTGAATATTTGACAGGATGCACTGTAAATGATGATGAATTTGCAAAAATTAAAATTATTAGAGATAAATTTCACGGTGAACGGAATTATACAATAAAGCCATGATCATTTTATGCAATAGCTGTTAACTTTATTTCATTACGCCTTCTAACGACCTTCGTAAACATGTAAAAGCAAGGCAGCGGTTTTTGGGGGACAGAATGAACGATCTTATTTCCGACAATCTCAAGAAACATTATGCTGAGACGTTTCAAAGACACGGCGCTACGCCGATAGGCGTTGATTGGGGTTTTAAAACGGACAAGATAACAAAAAGATACAAAGCGTTCGTTAGCAATATGCCTCAAAAGCCGAGTTTATCCATCCTTGATGTTGGTTGCGGATATGGCGAACATCTGCTATCTTGATCGGACATTCGACCGGTACACATATTCCGAAATGATCCATCTGCTGGCATGATTGATCATGCCTACCGGAAAATGTGTGCTTCCTCGACAGACTCCAAGATCATTATTAGTTCCATATTTGCCCACTGGTCGGATTTTATTAAGGAGAGAAGCCTTCGTCAGGTGGAATTAATAGAGGGATGATGAATCATGACCGATGTTTATTTGTTTGGCGCTAACAACGTGACACGGCTATTGGTCAATTACCTAAAAACAGATGACAGGTATTCTATTCTTGGTATTACAGCGAATAAAGAATATTGCATATCTCCTGAATTTCTCGAATTTCCGCTTGTGCCGTTTGCGGACTTGGCTCCGAATACCGATAACTTCGGTATTATTAATTGCGTAGCTTATTCCCAAAAATTGCAATTGCGGGAAACTATTGGCGCACAAATACTCAGTAGAAATATACCTCTGATTTCGTATATACACCGTGATGCAGTTGTTGATGGAGTGGAACTTGGCCAGGGTTGCCTTGTGCTGAACCGTGTGGTGATTGAACCATATTCAAAAGTCGGAAGACACAATGTATTCTATGGTGGAAGCTATATTTGCCATGATGCGTCAATAGGTGATTGCAACTGGTTCAGTGCTGGTTGCATCGTGGCAGGCGAGGTTCAAATAGGAAACAGGAATTTCATAGGGATCAACGCAAGCATACGGAATGGCATTACGATAGGATCAATGACTACTGTAGGCATGGGAGCGGTCATCGTCAAAGATGTAAAAAGTGATACTACGGTTTTTGGTAATCCGGCAATTGTGCGAAATAGAGAACAGATAACATTGGATGAATGACCGATTTCAACAACTATTTGAGAAGGATAATTATGAACGATACTTTTGCGCAAGAGACCCGCACTGAAATACAAAATCAGGCTGACGACACAGTGTTACGCAAGCTCTCAACAGGATGGCTTATGGCGTCAGCAAAAAACAAATACTCGTATCACTTTCGGTGGTTGGGCCGCCCGATCATCCAGATTCCCCAGGATATAGTGGCCATGCAGGAGATCATTTTCCAGGTGAAGCCGGACTTGATTATCGAAACCGGCATCGCCCACGGTGGCTCCCTGATTTTTTTCGCCTCCATGCTGGAGCTCAACGCCGCCTGTGGTTGGGGAGCACCAGAGGCCAGGGTCCTGGGCCTGGATATTGATATCCGGGCCCACAACCGGGAGGCCATTGAGGTCCACCCCATGTATAAACGGATCACCATGATGGAGGGCTCCAGCATCGATCAGGAAATGATCGCGGCAGTGAAAAAATTCGCCCGGCCCTACCGGAACATTTTGGTCTGCCTGGATTCCAACCATACCCATGACCATGTGCTGGCGGAGCTTCAAGCCTACGCGTCTCTGGTCGCGCCAGGCAGCTATTGCGTGGTCTTTGATACCGTCATCGAATACGCTCCTGAAGACGCCTTCCCCAACCGCCCCTGGGGCCGGGGCTACAACCCCATGACCGCTGTGGATGCCTTCCTTAAAGAGCATCCCGAATTCGCCATAGACGAGATTATAGACGCCAAACTGCTGATCAGTGTGGCCCCTCGAGGCTACCTGAAACGGCTAGGCTGACAGGGCTCAGGGCCATGTCTTCAAGTCAGGGAAGGCCGTGACGAATCGGCCGCCCCAGTCTTTGACCATCGCCAGGTGGGCCGTTATCTCCGTCGGCAAATTACAGGGAAGAATTAATACGTAATTCGGCCGGGCCGCCGTCAGTTCCCAATGGCTGACCACTGGTATGAGGCTGCCGGGCAGGAACTTTCCCTGCTTGGCCGGGCTGAGGTCCGCCACAGCCGACAAGCGGTCCGGTTTGAGACCAGCACAATTCAGGAGGGTGTTGCCCCGTAGCCGAGGACCAGACAGCCGTCCTTTTTAGCCGTGAGCAGGAAGTCCAGCAACTACAGCTTGAGGCGGGCCACTGTCTGGCTGAAGGCCGCGTAACTTTTTTGGCGGCCCAGCCCAGCGGCTTCCTCCAGTGCCAGAAGGACCATCGCACGGGAAGAGACGGGGGCACTGTTGGCCAAAGCCGTGTAACGGCAAAACCTCATACTAATCATACACAAAGGAAGAAAGAGCCTCAAGCTCCAAAGGCGGAAGGGTCCGGTAATGATTCGTCCTAGCCATGCCCTAAAATTATTGACTCCAGCGAAAAGAGTTCGAATCAAAAAACTGTGTCTGAAGGCGTAGCGCAGAAAGGAAAAACCAACGTCTCAAACCTCAAACATGTCAGCCAATAGTGCTATAATCGCCAAAGCGGCATTAATTATCGCTTGGCAAGTCTGTCCATCAAAACCTGCTCTTTCTTATTAGCGACCGAACACGCCAGGCTCCTAAGTAGGTCAACAAAGTTCCTGAGCCTGCCAGTCCGCGCCCTGCCTCGCCATGACAGCGTCAGGGAATACCTGACGGTCTGGCCATTAACGCAAATTGAAGTGAAATCTTGAAGGGTATAGTTTTTGGCGGTGTATAAGTTTCATTAACAAAACTGGGCTGTAATTTTCGAACGATAAAAAGGGAGATCTAATAACTCCGAAATAGACCAAGGATGGTCTGTAATATTGCAAACAATCGCTTTAAACGCTACTTATAATTAGAACTCAAAAAGGAGATATCTTGTCCAATATCTGGTTAGGTCGTAATGTTCTGGTCACAGGGCACACAGGGTTCAAGGGCTCCTGGCTTATTCAGTGGCTACACCACCTTGGAGCCCGAGTTCATGGCTATGCTTTGCCTCCAAAGTTTGACCCTGACGGACAAAAACCCCTTTTTCTGGATGCGGAGTTAAAGAACATCCTTACTTCCCACACTGAAGGGGACATTCGGGATCTTAATCTGTTAAAAAAAGTCTGGGCGGACAGTCAAGCTGAAGTTTTTTTCCATTTAGCGGCTCAGGCTCTGGTCCGGGAAAGTTATCAGAATCCCCTGGACACATTTAATGTCAATACCCTTGGAACCGCTTCGGTTCTGGAGGCAGTCAGGCTGACCAATAGACCGGCGGTTGTAGTGGTCATCACCAGCGACAAGTGCTACCAAAATTTTGAGCAAATCTGGGGTTACCGGGAAATTGATCCATTAGGAGGGTCAGATCCTTACAGTGCCTCCAAGGGAGCCGCTGAAATTGTTGCCCAGAGCTACCGCGACAGTTTTTTTCCACCCGATAAATTGGACAGTCACGGAGTCCGTCTCGCCACTGTCCGAGCCGGCAATGTTATTGGGGGAGGGGACTGGGCCGAAGATCGTCTTGTACCGGATATTGTCAGGGCTTTAATAAAACAGCAAACAATTTCAGTTCGTAATCCTAGGGCTATCAGACCATGGCAGCATGTTTTGGAACCATTAAGCGGTTACTTATTTCTGGCTGAAAAACTTTTAACCCAACCGCAAGAGCCTCTGTGGTGTTCAGCCTGGAATTTCGGTCCCGAACCAGGAGACATCTGGTCGGTGGCCAGAATGGCTGAGTCTTTCTGTAATATTTGGGGTCCTGACAGTCATTGGGTTGATGTGTCCGACAAAAACGCTTTTCCTGAAGCTGGGCTTTTGAGTCTATCTATAGAAAGAGCTCGAAATATTTTAGGCTGGTCTCCTAGATGGACTACTGAAATGGCGATCGACAGAACAGCAAAATGGTACAAGGCTTCAATTCAGGACGGTTTTAAGGCTCTGAAAGCCTGCCAGACAGATATTGTGAGGTATTTGGAAGTACATTAAAGCGGGTCAATAATAAAAAAGACACTAACCTGAGCTCACAAGTTATTTAATGGCACTCTAATAATTACTTGAAATCACTGAATTTTTTTAATAAACTCTGTAGTTAAAAACTACCGCTTATTTCAGAGCGTATCTTTTAAGACCACACTTGACTATAAATTCTTCGGTGCTGGAGATGCGTCACTTATTCACTTATTGCTGATACAATTTTTTCTGCTTTGTTTGTAGCATTAAGATATATGAAGCGATTGCCTAGCGCGACTTAGCTCATTTAACATGGAATTGATGGTCATTTTGTAACCCAGTCTTTCCATCTCAAGCCGCAACAAACTATTTAAAGTCAAATCAATTACACAGTAAAACGCGTGAACTTTTATAAGGAGATTAATCAGAATTGAGGGCACTTTGGTTGGCTTGAAGCACAATGGTGTTTTTACCGGGCCAAAACAACAGTGGTTCGAGACCAAGGAATAAATTATAGTTGTAAAAAATATTTGAAGCCTTTAATTTCCGTTTTTATTCAGAAATTTTGTGCTATACTGAATCTTACGGTGAGGGTCAGAAACAGACTCCTTTCAACTGACTAATTCTCCCCTGCCTTAATGATTTGGCGTAATTAAGCGATTGCCTCTGGCAGATGGTACAATCAGTTGCCAATTATGTGCCTTTTAGCTCAAATTTTAGAAGGAAAGAATGTTGATACCGTCGCAAAAACCCATTTTTTCGGAAGTTGAGTTAAAAAAAGGTAATGATATCAAATAGTTATAAGTCCATTTTTCTAAAAAACGGACTTTTTACGAGACCGTAAATTAGGCTGACTCATCGGCTGGTTGAGGCCTGAATCTCACCAAACTAAGTGTTATTGAGTAAAAAATACCCATTATGTCCGAGTAATATCCAGTTATTTTGTCAGGTTGCATCAATAATTATAAGGTTCTGACCAATTTACAGCTATTTATCAAAGTGGCCTATTTCTTGCAATGGCTAACCTGAATTTTATTCTTAACCAGCTGTGTTTAATTTTCCATATACTTTTAAAATAATTTTAGTTATTAGGTTTAATTGTGGCCCAAATTAACCAGTCATCATTCTTACTTATGTCCAAGTTCATATGGTTCCTGCGCGGCCACAAGAAACTGACAGGATTTATCATTTTTCTGGCAGTTGTGACGGCTATCAGACTGGTCAACGGCCAGGCTGCTTTCTTTCCTCGGCCAAACGGACCTGGCAGCGATGCTGTTTATGTTCAGCTGGGCCAGGCTTATTACGGCAACATGCGCGAACTGGGGCTTTATTACGGCACTTTGACTGCTCCTAACCGGTTTACTCTGGCTCCTAAAGTCGGCGGTGAAATTAAGCGGATCATGGTCGATATCGGCGATCGTCTGACCAACGGCCAGTTAGTGGCTGCTTTAGATGACGATGAATTCGTTCTGGCGCGGGATAGAGCCAGTTTAAGCGTTCGTCTGGCTGAGGCTCAGTTTAATGAAGCTGAAGCTAATTTAAAATTAGCCCAAAATGATATGGCCAGACAGACTGCTCTGACTCAGAAAAGTATTGTTACCCAGTCGGAGTTTGAGACTGTGGAAAACCGGCTTCTCCAGGCTAATGCCCGATTGGCTGTGGCTTCCAGCCAGTTGGATTCTGCCAGCAATCAACTGGCCGATGCCGCTCTTCGCCTGTCCTATACTCAACTAATGGCTGCCTGGCCGGAAAGCAATCTGCCCCCCGAAACCGAGAGTTATCGCTATGTTGGAGCTCGTCTGGTCGATGAAGGTCAGTTGGTGACGGCCAATACTCCGATTTTGGAGCTGGTGTCTTTGGATCCGCTTTTGGTGGTGGTGGATGTAATAGAAAAAGATTACCCCAAAATAGTTCCAGGCCTGGAAGCCAACATAAGAACGGAGGCTTTCCCTGGCCAGGATTTTAAAGCAAAAGTTATCCGTGTCGCTCCTGTCCTGTCAGCCGATTCCCGGCAGGCCAGGGTCGAGATGGAAGTAGCCAATCCAGGCCTTCTATTAAAACCCGGTATGTTTGCCGAGGTGGTATACGTTTTTAATGAACATAAAGATGTCTGGTCGGTGGACTATGATGTACCTTTCAGACGTTCTGAAGGCTATGTTATCTTTGTTGCCGATCCTCAAACCGGCACGGTTAAGCAGATTCCAGTAGAACTTGGTCTGATGGATAACGGCAGAGTCGAGCTGATTGGAGTTCCGGCTATTGACGGACCTATTGTGACCTTGGGACAGCATCTGCTGCAGGACGGACAGCCATACAAAGTGCCCGGCGAATCAGCAGAGCCGGTCGGGAGGCCGTCATGAGCCTGCCTTCGGCGGCAGTTCACCGTCCGGTTTTTACCACCATGGTTGTATTGATCCTGGTACTTTTGGGCGGTTTTTCCTTAAATATGCTGCCATTGGATCTCATGCCGGAACTGACCATGCCGGTTATCGTGGTCCGGACAACTTACGAAAACGCCGCACCCGGAGAGATCGAGGAACAGATTACAAAACCCTTGGAAAGAGCCTTGGTGGCTGTTCCAGGGGTAGACGAGATGAGTTCCACTTCCATGGAAGGTTCCAGCACTATTGCCATAAAATTTGACTGGGGAATCAATTTAGACGAAGCCTCCAATGATATTCGGGACAGGATTGATAGGGTCATTAACCGTCTGCCCGAAGACATCGATCGCCCTGTACTCCAGAAATTTGACACCGCAGCCAGAGCTATTATGTTTCTGGGTGTGGCCTCAAACTTCCATCCTGTTGATCTTAAGCGTTACATTGAAGATGAGATAAGTTACCGTCTGGAAAGAAATCCCGGTGTGGCCTCAGCCCAGGGCTTTGGCGGTCTGGACCGGGAGATTCGGGTGGAGGTTGATGAAGCGAAAGTCAAGGCTTTGGGTCTGGATCTTTTCGGTCTGGTCACAATGATTCAACGTGAAAACCTGTCTGAGGCGGGCGGGGAAATTGACCGGGGCCGGTTATCGGTTGCGGTCCGGACTAAGGGAGAATTTTCTTCAGTTGACGAAATAGGCTCGATCTTAGTGGCCAGGACTAAGGGTGGCACTCCGGTCCGCTTGGCCGACATTGCCGATATCCGTGACGGTTGGGCCAGAGTCATCAGGATCACTCGCATCAACGGTCAGGAAGGCCAGTTCATGGGGGTTTTCAAACAGTCCGGCTCCAATACGGTTGCTGTAGCCAACAGTGTCCACAATGCTGTGGAAGTGATAAATAACACCCTCACCAATGCCCATATCACCCCTTTAATGGATTCTTCCACCTTCATTAAGCAGGCCATTGCCACAGTCACCGATTCCACTGTTAAGGGCGGACTTTTAGCGGTTCTTGTCATTTTAATCTTTTTGCAGAATATCCGGAGTACCTTTGTTCTGGCGCTTGCTATTCCTATATCCATTATTCCCACTTTTATGGTCATGTATTTCTTCGGCCTGACTTTAAATGTTGTCACCATGGGGGCTCTGGCTTTGGGTGTGGGGATGCTGGTGGATAACGCCATTGTGGTTTTGGATAACATTTTCCGCCTGCGAAGTACCGGACTTGACGCCACCGAAGCCGCCATTAAAGGGACAGAAGAAGTCAACGGAGCCATTATCGCCAGCACCTTAACTACTCTTTCTGTCTTTCTGCCGATGATCTTTTTGCAGGATTTGGCAGGAGTGATCTTCCGTCCCTTTTCCTGGACCATCGCTTTCAGTCTGACTTTATCTTTATTTGTGGCTCAGACTTTAGTGCCCATGCTATCCAGTAAACTAATGAAAGATACCCTCGGTCCGGACGGAAAACCGGTAGTCTTTGGCCGTCCCCGTTACGGAGCTAAGTACTTTAAGTTAGTGGACAGCACTTATATGTACTGGCTGGAGCGAGCCTTGAAGCGTCCCGGTCTGGTGGTCTTTATTTCTCTTTTTCTTTTGGCCCTGACGGTTATTCCCTGGAAATATATGGGCACCGAGTTTTTGCCCAGAACCGATGAAAGCGCTTTTGAGATAATTGTGACTATGGAGCCAGGGACAAGGGTTGAGGCTACTTCCGATACAGTCCGTATGATTGAGGCGGTGATCAAAGAAGAGATCCCGGAAATGGTTTCCATGGCTGCCGATATCGGAGGCTTGGGCGGCCAGAATAACAGAACCAGTTCTTATGCCGAAGTTCTGGTCCGTTTAAGGCCGGTGGTTGAGCGGGAAAGATCGGTTTTTGAGATTATGGAAACGTTAAGGCCGCGTTTTACCAGTCTGCCCGGAACCACAGTCCGGTTAAGGGCCTCTCAGTCGTTTATGGCCTTCGGTTCCGGCAGTGACCGCATCCAGGTGGAACTGAGAGGCAATGATCAGGCAGAATCCACCAGACTGGCAAAGGCCATGAAACAAATCATCGAACATGTGCCCGGGGTGACTGATGTCTACCTCTCCAATGAAGATGCCTCCCAGGAAGAGATGATTGTTATTGACCGTGGCCGGGCTGCTGATGCCGGATTGAGTGTTTCCTCCATCTCATCACTAATCAAAACAGCGGTCGGAGGAACAACTGCCGGCTATTTTCGGGAAAACGGCAAAGAGTATGATATTACAGTCCTATTAAAGGATTCTCAGAACCTTTCCATTGATTCGATAATGAAACTGCCGGTGACCAACAACAGCGGTCAAAGCGTCATTTTAGCCAATGTGGCTCAAGCTGTCCACGGCACCAGCCCTTTGTTAATTACCCGTAAGAATCAGGCCCGGGTAGTCTATATTAATGCTGACATGACCGATCGGGCTTTGGGCGATGTGGTGGCTGATATTGACCGGGAGCTTAAAGCTTTGCCCATGGGCAGCGACTTCAGCTACGCCTTCATCGGGGAAACCGAAGAGCAGGCCAAAACATTCCGGGGCCTCCTTATGGTTCTGTCAATGGCTATATTTCTGGTCTATATGGTTATGGCCTGTCAGTTTGAGCAGTTGAAAGGGCCTTTGGTGGTAATGTTTTCTTTGCCGTTTGGAGCAATAGGTGTAGTTTGGGGCCATTTTTTGACCAACACAGCCTTTAATATCAATTCTTTTATTGGGGTTATCATGCTGGCCGGAATTGTCGTCAATAACGCCATCATTTTAATTGACCACGCTAATCTATTGATACGCCGCGATGGTATGGATGTATTTCCGGCTCTTCTGGAAACCGGCCGAAGGCGTCTTAGGCCTATCATGATGACCACTTTAACTACTATTTTAGGTCTAATCCCTCTGGCTTTAGGCTTTGGGGAAGGCGGCGAATCACAGGCTTCAATGGGCCGGGCGGTTATTGGCGGTCTGACCACCTCAACTTTTATTACTCTTTTTCTGGTCCCCTCCATCTATAAGCTCTTCTTCCAGAAAGAGGATTTAAAGAGGAAAGCCGCACCCCCTGAGACTGTAACGGCCCCGACCGGAGATCCTCATCCGACCCATGGTTCGGCTTAAACAAACCAAATTTAGGATTAAGGAGGAGTAGAGAATCAGTTTTTTTCCAGAAACAAAAAAAATTAGATTTTATTGTTGACAGAGAGCCAATTCATGTGTTAATATAACGAAATTGGCCACAAACGAAAAATCTCAGCCTTTTACTGACTCAGAAAATATGGATCTCAAAAGGTGAAAGGTGTCAATAAGGTCGACAGAAAAAATTTTATATTGTAGTCTAAACAATTAAGGTTATTTTTTTGTTTTATTTGGATCTCAGGTGCTTCTATGGTCAGTAAATGCCGATTTTGCCAAACTCCCTTGAATGAGGTGTTTATTGATCTTAACAGTGTCCCTCCTTCTAATTCTTACCTGACTCTAGACCAGTTAAATAAACCTGAAACCTACTTTCCGCTAAAAGTAATGGTTTGTTCCAAGTGTTTTTTGGTTCAAACTATTGATTTTGTTGACCCAGCAGTAATATTCTCAAGTGAATATGCCTACTTTAGTTCTTTTTCTACTACATGGGTTGAACATTCTAGACTGTATGTGGATAAAATTATTAATGTCTTAAAATTAGGTTCCAATTCAATGGTAATTGAGATAGCCTGTAATGACGGTTATCTTTTGCAGTTTTTTCAAAAGGCTAATATTCCCTGCTTGGGAATTGAACCCAGCGGTTCCACCGCTGAGGTAGCCAGAGAGAAGGGCATTGAGGTTCTGGTCGAGTTTTTTGGACACAATCTGGCGGATTCTCTGCCAAAAGCCGATCTTATAATTGGCAACAATGTCATTGCCCATGTTCCGGATATAAACGACTTTGTCGGAGCTCTCAAAAAAGTATTAAAACCGAGCGGGACAGCTAACTTCGAATTTCCTCATCTGTTACAGCTGATACAAAAAAGTCAATTTGACACTATTTACCATGAACACTTTTCTTACTTTTCTTTACAGACAATAATTAATATTTTTGAAAAATTTGATTTAAAAATCTATAATGTTGAAACCCTTGAAACCCACGGAGGCAGTTTACGTATTTATGCGGCTCACAAAGAATTTTTTGTTGAACAAAACCCCAATGTCGATAAAATTTTGGCAGAAGAATATAAAAATGGCCTTAATAGCATATATATATATAAATTTTTTCAAAAAAAAGCTATTAAAATAAAAAATTCTTTGCTGAAATTTTTGATCAATGCCACAGAAAACGACAAAAAAGTCTATGGGTATGGCGCGGCAGCTAAAGGCAATACGCTTTTAAATTATGCTGGGGTAAAAAAAGATTTATTGCCTTTAATAGTTGATAAATCACCTCATAAACAAGGCCTTTTTATGCCTCAAAGTCATATTCCGATTACTTCCGGAGATGTCTTTAGGGATCAGCCGGACTATGTTCTGATTCTGCCCTGGAATATAAAAGATGAGATCTCAACCCAGCTCCAATATTTAAAAGAAAAAGGAACAAAATTTGTTGTTGCGATTCCGAGTATAACTATTTTTTAAATTATTACATATAAAGTAGTTTTTGGGGTAGATATTTATAGGTTTTCTTGGTTCTTTATGGCTTGCCTTATAGGGTGTCTGTATGAAGATAGTTATTCTGGCTGGCGGATTCGGTACTCGGATTTCTGAGGAAAGCTACCGTATACCCAAGCCGATGATTGAGATCGGCGGCCATCCAATTCTGTGGCATATTATGAAATACTATAGTTTTCATGGCTTCAATGATTTTATCATCTGCTGCGGCTATTTAGCTAATGTTATTAAGGACTATTTTGCTAACTATTATCTTCATGGTTCTGATGTAACATTTGATTTTAAAAATAATGGCCGGATAGATATACATAATAATTTATCCGAACCTTGGAAAGTCACTTTGGTTGACACCGGTCTTTATACGGCTACAGCCGGAAGGGTAGCCAGAGTCCAAAAGTTTATTGGCAATGAAATGTTTGGCCTTACCTATGGAGATGGGGTCGGTAACGTTGATCTTTACAAATTACGTGACTTCCACTGTGAAAATGGCAGCGTGTTGTCTTTAACAGCAGTCCAACCTGGCGGCCGGTGGGGAGTTTTAAAACTGGCCAGCGACTGTGATCAGATTACTGGGTTTATGGAAAAGGCTCCTGAAGCCGGCGGGTGGATTAATGCCGGTTTTATGGTTGCCAATCCTTCTGTTTTTGACTACATTTCCGGAGATGACTGTTCTCTGGAAAATGATGTTTTACCTATTTTAGCTTCAAAAAATCTATTGTCGGCCTTTAAACATTATAATTATTGGCAATGTATGGATACTCAGCGAGATAAGTTAGTTTTAGAAGAACAATGGAGTAATCAGACTGCTCCCTGGAAAATTTGGTAAAATATGATCTGTTTGGTTAATAAATATGAAAAGTAAAATTTTTTATGTAAAACCTTCTGTTACTCAAGTTGAAATTGATTTTGTTCTTGATGCTGCCGCAAATGGTTGGGGAGAACACTGTTATGACTATATAGAGCGATTTGAGAATAAATTTAAAGATTATCTTGGAGTTAAGCACGTTTTAGCTACTTCCAGCTGTACAGGGGCCATGCATCTTGGACTGGCTGGTTTGAAGATTAGTCCTGGAGATGAGATAATACTGGCTGATCTAAATTGGATTGCCACAGTATCCCCAATTGTCCATTTAATGGCCAAGCCTGTTTTGATTGATGTCTTGCCAGACAGTTGGTGTCTAGATCCGTTTGCTGTTAAAAGGGCCATTTCAAAACGAACTAAGGCTATTATTGCTACTCATTTATATGGTAATTTATGTGAACTGCATGAATTATTGCAAATAGGGCAGAAATACGGAATACCTGTCATTGAAGATGCCGCTGAAGCTTTGGGGTCTTACTATGACGGCCGACCTGCCGGTTCTTTTGGCGTGTTCAGCACGTTTTCCTTTCATGGCTCAAAAACAATAACAACCGGAGAAGGCGGAATATTCGCAACTAATAATACTGAATTGTTTAATAGGGTCTTAACTCTATCAAATCATGGACGTAAGCAAGGTGAAAAACGTCAATTCTGGTCAGAAAGGGTTGGTTATAAATTTAAGATGGCTAATATTCAAGCTGCGATCGGCTATGGACAAATGACTAGGTTCAATGAATTAATTGATAAGAAAAGACTGGTTTTTTCCTGGTATAAAGAAAGGCTCAAAAATCTCCCTTTAATGATAAATCCAGAACCGGCCAAGTGTAAGAATGGTTATTGGATGCCGACTGTGATTATTGATAAGGAAATTAACTTTGATAGAGAAGCACTATTAACTATTTTTAAGGAAAATAACATTGACGGACGGGTTTTCTTTTGGCCTCTTTCCTTGTTAGGGATAGATACTCTGGTCAAGTATGAAGATAATAAAATATCGTATGATCTCTATTCCAGAGGTGTTAATTTGCCCTCTTATCATGATATGACAGAAAAAGAAGTGACGAGGGTTGCCGAATGCCTGAAAATATCTTTGAACCGGCAGACATAATTTTTGGGGCGGTACTGTCAGGCCATAATGCTCGCTGAGATAACGGAACAACAGAACATATGGGATTGAATTTAAAGGCAATTTTTGATAACGATCATAATTGCCAACCGCCTTGGCCTTCTGTTCCAATATTTCACAGTTACTCAGATCTTTGTAAATTTCAAGGCTGTTATTATGCTGTTGCCCCATTCATTGGAGGGAGCCGGCGAGCAAAAGATCGGCTGGAAATACCGATCAGATGGAAGCCGCTGGATTAAAATCTCTTACTTTAATCCATCCTACAGCTTACGCTTCGCTAAGTTCAATTATTGATATTGGGTGCCAAATCTTACCTGTGGCAAAATTTGTGCGAGGGTCAAAATTGGAAGAGGTAGTATAATAAATACTGGAGCATCTGTTGACCATGAGTGTCAAATTGATTTCGGTGCTCATCTTGGCCCAAATTCCATGCTTTGTGGGCGTGTGGAAGTCGTTCATTCAACTTTTATTGGCGCTGGAGCGGTAATTAATATTGCCAAGGATTAAAATATATGGGTCTGGGTGGGTTCGTTAATCGGAATCGGAGCCGTAGTAACTGAAAATGTTGACCCTGGGATTGTTGTTGCCGTAAATCCGGCAACAGTTATGCGAACTCTTGATGTTCAATGACTTTTTAATGACTTGGTATAAATTTTATGGCTAAACCTCTTCTGACAATTGGAATGCCGGTCTATAAAGGCGGGCGAAATGAAGGTCTATTATTGATTAGATCTTTAGAGTCCCTTTTAGCTCAAACTTTCACAGATTTTACAGTGGTGATAGTCAATAACGATTCACCTGATAATACCGAAGAGATAGTACTTAATACTGTAGGCCATGACAGTAGGTTTGTATATTGTCGTAATGCGGTAAATTATGGATACTTATTTAGTTTACATAGATTATTTATGCATTGTACAACAAAATACTTTTTTATTTTTCATTTTGACACATACCTTTCCCCAAAATTTGTTGAAAAATGTGTTAACGCCTTAGAAAAAGATCCTAGTGCTGTAATTGCTTATTCTTACTGCCAATTCGTAGATGAATATAGTAATTTTCTTGAGTTGTATCATGATAGTTTTCCGTTTGACCAGGATGATCCTGTTGACAGGTATCTTGGGGTTCTTTCGAGGATGGGCTGGTGTACGCCATACCATGGTATAACGCGATATAATATAGCCGCAAAGCATCTTTTTAGAGCTGCCAGAACTAACAACGCAGCTTTTGACAATGAATATCTGGCTTTAATGGCTTTGGAAGGCAAATTGATACAAATAAATTTGCCACTTTTTTTTAGGGTAAAGGATAGTTATCAACGTGGCGGGGAAAGTTTAGAGGATCGTTACGAACGGCTGTATGGAAAACATGCCAATCGTCAAGATGCGATTTATTTACCTTTTTGTAATTTCATAAAAGATCACTGTAAAGATATTATAAATTTTGATTTGCCTTTAGAAAAAAAAGATAAACTTATTGTAGACACACTTAATATACTGTCAAAAAAGTACCATATAAATCTTAATTACGAAATAGAAAGAGTAATTAAGCATATTATTTCAGGTGATTTTAAACATGAATATTTTGATATGAATGCTGTCCCGGCTGGCAAATATAAGTTTTTAGATTTAGCTTTTCTGGCCGATTTATCTTCAGAGTTGGCTTATGCCCGCATCCTTAAGCCTTCATTCCCTCGAATTAATTTGGCTCAGGCTTTTTTGTATATGTTTCTGGGCTACCACAAAGAGGCTTTATTTTTTGTTGAACAGGAGCTGCTTGTAAATCCCAATGATAAGTTAGCTCAGTCCATTAAACAGTCTTTGCATGCAAAATTATAATATAAGTTTAATATTTATATCTTTTTTTTTCTGCGAAGATAAATAAAAAATAATCCTATATATTAAATTTTAATGCTATATAATAGAATATTTACAACTTAAATTAATATGTTATCGGTGTTTTATGCTGAAAGACAATGAACTAAAAAGCTATTTAAGTCTTAATTTCTTTGGCTCTGGCGTGATCGGCCAAAAATGTGGCCAGACCTTGCTGGGTCATGGGATGCGATGCCAACTGATTAATAACCGAAAAGGGAATAGTGCTGATATCGGCACCAAGTAAAGCAGCTCTGAGAACATGCTGAGGGTTTCTGATGCTGGCCACAATGATTTCGGTCTCATAGCCGTAATTTGAGTAAATAGTCTGAATATCTTCCACGATCCCCAGTCCGTCTACTCCTGTATCATCCAACCTTCCTACGAAAGGACTTATGTAAGCAGCACCGGCTTTGGCTGCTAATAAAGCCTGAAGGGCCGAGAAAACCAAGGTGACGTTTACGTGTATATCTTCATTGGCCAGTATTTTAGTAGTCTTAAGTCCGGTCATGGTTAAAGGCAGCTTGATAACCACATTTGTAGCCAGGCTGGCCAGATGTCTGGCCTCGGCCAGCATAGTTTCCGGTTCAGTTGACAAGACCTCAGCGCTGACCGGACCGGAAGTCAAAGCGCAGATGGCCTTAATTCGACCGTCTTGGTCGCTGATGCCTTCTTTGGCCATAAGAGAGGGGTTGGTAGTAACCCCGTCTAAAAATCCATATGAGGCGGCTTTTTTAATCTCATCAATGTTGGCGGTGTCAATAAAAAATTTCATTATGGAACCTGAAAATTGATTGTCTTAGCAGAGTCAATTAATTTAACAAATAAATAGAAGTAAAATAGCTAGTAATTAGGATAGTGCTATAAAAAAAGAGGCTGGAAATAGCCGTATTTAATTGTTACGTTTTTATCAAATAAAAAAATAAATGTCAAGAAGAATCGGTCACCTGGTCAGCCAATGCAGTGAATTATGAGCCAGCAAGAGGAGACTTTAGATTTAACCCAACCTGCAGTGAAATGCCTTAGCTGCTTTCGCATGCAATTTAATATCTAATTTATATATTAATATTGCTTATTTTTATATATTTAAGTATATTTTTATTTCAAATTTGCCCTTTATATTATTCTTTCCCTTCTTAGTCGTCACTCTCCGAGCCGTCTAAATAGACCAGCCTCGGTACCCTGAGCAGGGCATCTTTAACGTTTATATTGACATAGAGAAGTCTGGCCCGGATAACCTGTCCCTGGCAGACACAGTGGGCCTCGCCTTCGGTCTGTTCCATGAGATCTCTGAGAACTGACACCGGACTCATTTCCACAGTTGCGGTTTGGTTATCCTGCCAGGCGGAGGTTATATGTTCCCGGTTCAGATTGTAACCGGTAGTTCTTAAAACAGGCTCTTCCCCGGACAGGCTTTTCAGGAGGTTCCAGGTTTTTTCCGGTTCAGCCAATTTCATGAAAATTTTCAGGTTCGTGTTGGCCACGATCTGCTGGGCGCCTTTCCTGTCAGCTTCAATTAAACCGGCGTAATCCTGACTGGCGATAACAGACCCTATCCCAAGCCCTCTTCCCTGGGTCAGGACCATCTCAAAACCCGGAGTAACAATAGCCGCATATTCATCGACTATAATCTGAAAAGGCCCGGAGCCTTCAAAATGGACGTGCAAAGGTCCAAGAACGTCGCTTTCCGGACCTTCTATGTCCAGACCCAGCCCCACAGCGGCAGCTGCTTTGAGGCTTGAGAGGGTGATTTTGCCCAAGGAAGCCAGTTCAGCCGGGCTTTTTTCCAAAGAGGGAAGCAGCACCAGAAGAATCCGCCGGTTTAGTACCACATCCCGAAAATCAACTTCTCCGTATTCGGCACCGTAGATGTGTCCGTAAGTATCGGTCAGACTGGATAAAGCCCGGCCGAAATAGCTCTGGGCATAGCCGAACTGCTCATAAAAGGAGTTCTGCTGGTCTAAGGATCTGGATTCCACCCAGTTGCAGCTCTGGAGGGCCGCTTTTAATGCCGCTTTCGACGATTCTTCTAATTTTGCATTGTTCAGCAGCTGGACGCAGACTTCCAGGTTTAAAAATCCCCGGATATTGCCCACTGAAAGCCTTAAATCCCCTTTGTCCCTTAAATCCACCAGGACCTGAAGAAGTCCGGCTATGAGGTTCCTGGCTTTATCGGCAAAAATATTGTTACGGTCAGACTCTGCTGAATTGGGCATTAATGAAGTGAGGATCTGGGTCAGGGCATCGGCCGAGCCTTCGGAAAAAGGATTGTTGGTGTTGGATATCCGCCTGGTAATACCTGCCTCATGGTCGGCCGCCCCGTAGTTGAGGACCCTGAAATCGTCGTCCCGGCCTAAAATCCTGACCATTTGCCAGAGTTGGACGGCCAACAGCGGTGCGGCTTTAGGGTCAATGTAAAAAAGCCCTGAGCCGCCGGACATGGCGTTGCCGGCCAGCGACAGCAGAGACTCAGTCTTGCCGCTGCCGGTGGTGCCCAGTAACAGGATATGGGTTAAGAGATCATTTTCGGTGATCCATATTTCCTGATTATTGATGATGTCATGGCCTACTAAAATTGTCCCATCGGCCTGATTCCAGAATTTATGCCCAGGTCCGGGAGAATTGGGATCAAGGCGGTTCGCGCCTTTGGGCAGTCTGATGGCCAGAGGGTTTTTTGATTCCTTATAATGAAGATACAGTAAAAGCCAAAGCAAGCTGATCCAGAAGAGAGCAGACTGAGGAAAGCTAAGTTCTAAGATCGTCAGGACTGCCAGTGCCATGACAGTGGACTGGGTCCGGCCGATTCTTTTAAGCCGCTTGAGCAGCGGCGAACGGATATCACGTCTGAGCTTTTGACGGTCAGTGCTGTCATCAGGGCTGAGTCCGCGTATGGGAGGCTGCGGCATGAGAATTTCTCTCAGGATGTCTGAAGCTGGCATTACAAGATTCAGTTTTTATGGGGCCATAAAACAGCTAATGCGGTCTGAGCAAAATTGCCCGGACCGCTATCAGCTACCCTCGCTTAAGGAGAACCAGCTGAGAGATCTCCACTCCACGAGGTTTTTTGCTGGCATCGGCTTTTTGGACAGTCACTTCAGCTACCAGGCTCTGATTGGCCACCACTCCCTGAGAAGTCTGATATGACACCAAAACCGGCATTTCGACTCTCCAGGTCTTTTCCCGGCCGATGCCTTTCGTGTTGGTAACAACAGGCGGCCCGGTCAGAGCGCAGGAAAGATTAAGCTTTTCAGTCTCAATTTTTTTGATATGGCCGTTTTGCTCCAGCGATTTCACGTAGCTTTCAAAGCCGATCTCAGAAAAATCATTCTGGACATCCGTCAGTTTTTCACGTAAATAAAGAAAGTCCAGAGACAGGGCCCGGGTGACGACATCAGCAGTCCAGCTGCCAATATTTTTCGGCGTAAAGGATGGTTCTTTCATCGGAATCATCTCCACTACCTTCAATTCCGTGGTGACTCCGTAGTAGCGGGGTTCAGGTCTGGTGACAGCCTGGAAAATGATGAGCAGAACCAAAAAAATTGAGGTCCATTGCATAATGCTTAGGATTTTGAATAGTTTATTATTCTGAGCTTCATACCAGCTGCGGGACATGGCGACTATGTCAGAGCCGCTGTCATCCCTGGAATGTATTTTGCCTTGAATACCGTAATCTGCGGTTAAATCCGGCCGTTTTATTCCTGCTTCAGCCGGGCAGCGGTCTGTCGCATCTAGTCTGACATCAGCCTGATGTTCGGAAGATGTCCGCTGCTCTGCAGATTCGCCGGTTTCAGACGGTCGGGTGAAAAAGTCATTTCGGTCAAATTGGTTGTTTTTCTCCCCAGAGCTTTTAGTCTCCGTGAGTTTCTGGTAACTGAGCCCAGAGACACCGTCATGGGAATAATGTTCATCGTCACCAGGGTTTTCTGCCGCCTGAGAACCAGGAAAGCCGGAAGAAGCCGCAAACCAGTCCGCTTCACTTTCAGCCTGAAAGCATATCCTGTCTGAAACAAAGCCGGTGTCAGAATCATCGCTGCCGCCAGGCTCACAGTCAGAAACAAAATCAGGTTCTCTCGCCTTGGTTTCGGTCAATGCCGGAGGCTGACCGGGCTCAAAAGGAAAAGAAACCGCGAAAAGACCCTGAGGATTAGGGAAGAGAGCCTGAGTCAGTTGTAAATATGGACTCAAGCCGACCTGGTCCGATGTCGGACTTGCGGGAGTTTGTGTGATATCAGGCCTTGAATCCCCGGGCAGACTGTCAGTTGCAGGTGGCATGATGCCTTCGGTCAGGACAGAAGCTGTTGGCCGTTGGGGCTGGCTGGGCTGAAAGATTTCGGGTTCCTCTTCAGCGGCCGGGTCAGAACTGCCTGCTGTATCCTGAACCGGACCGGGTATGGTTTCCGGGGACGGAATAATGGCGTCATTGTCTTTAATCTTATCGCTGGGCTTTTTGGGTTCAGCCCTGAAGTCAGAAAAAATTTCAGACCCGGATTCCGCGTCAGAAGAGGTTGCATTTGGCCTTGAGGCGGCAGCCGGTTCCGACATTTCGGACAGTCGGTCATTTATATAAGGCATAAGGGCTTCTCTTTCGGTAACGGACCTTTGAATGTCCTGGACGGGAAGAGACGGCATAAGTTCGGAATCGACTTTTATGCCCGTCTCTTGGGTCAGAAGTAGGGAAGTCTCATAGCTTGGCGAAAGGCCGAATTTGCCTTTCCGTTTGGCTCTGGTGTTTTTATGTTCGGGGTCAGTCAGAAGCTTTGCCGTGGTTCCCCCAGTTGAGGTGAGCGGGCTGATCCCGGCAGGCCGGCCTGAGTGAAATTCAGCCGGGTTCGTTTGTGAATCAGCAGGCCCGGCCGCATCAGCCGGCATCTGATTATTGGCAGCGGGAAGCTGAGAAAGGTGAGCGCCAGGGGATTTCACCTCCGTTATCTGGTTTCGGGGAAACGAAGGTTCGATCCCTGGCCGGTTCGCCTCAGCCGGATACGCTGAAGCGGGTTCGGAGGCACTGGGGTTGTCTGTCCTTAATGCCCCTGATCCTTTTCCGCCGGCTGCTGCCATGAAGTCAAATTCATCCCGGCTGACGAAGGAGGAAGATCTTCTGGCATTTTTGGTCCTGGCAAGAGGAGCGGGCTGGATCTTCCTTTGTCTGTTCTTGAATCTCGGCGGCAGAGTATTGTCCCGAAAGCATAGGCTCTCTCCCTCCGGACTCTGGTTCTTCAGCCCAGAGAGAGACGGAGAAGATGAGCTTTCGGTTAAGTTAGGCGGCATACCGGTTACGGGGGAAGCCGTCAGAGGCTTAAGCGGCGCCTGTGAAATGCGCGGGGTTCGGGTCCTGGCTTTTTTGGTGACCTTCATTTTTCTGCACCTCAGGAGATCAGGCGGACAGTGCTGAGCTTACGGCTGGATTCCTAGGTCTCATTTTCTCCGCAGTTTTGGTCTCAAACCGTGTCCGGGTCCTGGTTAAAGACAGGTCAGCTGGCGGCTGACATTTTTTCATGGCGCCTGAATTTAAAGATAATGGCGCCCGGACATATTTTTGGCCATTTGTTTGCCGTTCCTGTCCGGACGGAATGAAAAAAATTACTGTTAAACGCGCCGGTTTTAGACCGGATCAGGAAACAAAGGCTGCAGAATCGGCTGCTCCTTGGGTTTAACCCGCCTGATAACCACAGACAGTTTTGCGCCGCTCAGGGGAGTGAAAACTTCGTCCGGTTTAATTGAGCGGCTGCCGCCGGAAGCCTTTTCCTTCCTCTTAGACCGGCTGGCCGGGGCGGGCTTACCTTTTCCTTGTTTGTCAGCTGACCTGGCCGTCGGAAGCCTGGCCGGAGAGATCGGTGTCTCCTTGACTGGGCTTTTGTTCTCAGACCCTTTGACTGACAGAGACGGACGTTTTTCTGTTAAGGAAACCGGCTCTTCGGCAGCCGGTTCAGCCGGCATGGAATTGCCGGAAGTTAGAGGTTTACCGGCACCTGGCGTAACGGAAGCGGACGGCTTATTGGCTCTGGGTTTGCCGGAAGCAGCAGGTCGGGCTGGGATTTAACGGCGGCCGTTGATTCGCTCCTGGCAGCGGTCATGGTCATTTTGCTGTTGTTCAGCGAGAACTCTTCAAGGCGTTTGCAGAGATGGCCTGACCTTCCATTCATAGTCTCTGTGCCGCGCATTCTAAAAGTTCTGCTCCTGGGATGAGGTCCCAATTCTACGTGACAGAGTTCGGGCAGATTCAAGCCAGCAGCTTTATCGGGCGGCTGAACCAGAGTTAAGGCGGGGGAGTCGGCGGCTTCAGGGAGTATGTCCTTTATGACGGATGAGGCGGAAGGCAAAGCGGTGTCGGTTACGTCCGCCTGCTTATTTTCTGTGAGGATAATCGCCTGCGGCTCAGGCTGAACCGGTTTTTGACCTGACGAGTCGGTCCTGGCCTGGACCTGGACCTGAGAGTTGATTTTTTTAGATCGTTTCATGTCGCCGCTTTGCTGAGCAGAGGGGGTTGTTTTTTGGAATCAGGTCCGGCAGAAAGCGCTTCGGGGCAGACGGTCATGGAAATTTCACCTGAATGTCCGAAAGGGTTTATTCTCAGTTAATGTCCGCAGCCTTAAGCATAGTCAAATTAGCCGTTGCATTGAAAGCTTGTCTGCTTCGGGTGAGAGTCAGTCCTTTTTCTGACAGGAAAATCAAGGCTTTTGGAGACTTAAAACCAGAACTCCCAGAGTTTGTCCGGCACGGATATGGACCGTCGGCGGACGGTCGAATCCTTTCTTGAACTGTTCTCCGGCGGTCCGTCCGACCTGCCCCAAAGCTTCCAAAGAGGCGTCGGCCAGAGTTTTTCCGGGCTGTTCTTCTATCAGAATTTCCCCGTTGGTGTAAACCCGGCTGCCTCGGCTGCCTAAAGCTGTCCCGAATCCCTCCAGAAAGCCTGACGCCAAAAGTCCGCCCCATCTGCGGAAGAAATGGCCATCAACGTGTGAGGCAACAGAGGCGGTGGAGGTCAGGGGATCAACCGCCACAGCGTCTATGAGCAGAGGAGCGGCTCCGACCGGAATTATGCGGTTAAAAGTCAGCATCGCTCCGGATTCGCGCCTTTCAAACTGACCTAAAAGTTTGGCGCCTTTTAGGGGTCCGTTGGAGACTTGAGCCAGCACAGGAGCCGGGATATCGCTGTTGACGGCCAGAACCATGGCGGCCGAAAGCAAATCTCCGGTTTTAATCAAAGGGACTCCGGGGATGACGGGTTGGGACAGAACCGGCGGCTTTGATTCAGCCAGGACTACTACCGGAGCTGACAGCGGATTATCTTTTCTGGATATCAATGATTTTAGTTCATCCAGGACAGCTTTGCGTCTGCCGGGGTCAGGTTCAGTTTTTGGGCTTTGGACAGGGACCGGTTCGGGTAAATGCTGGACCGCCTCGTGGCGCTGCTGAGGCTGAGGGGCCACCGGCGTTTCAGCAGGTTTTTGGTTTTGGGCCGCCGCAGTCAGCGGCTTGGCTGAAAGTTCTGATTTTGAGTCCGGTTTCGGATCGGGACTTTTTGGATGGTTACGATGCCCGCCCACCGGAGTTGGGACATAGGATTCTCCGTCTTTTTCGGCAGCAGCGGCTTCGGACTCATTTTGTTCTTCAATAAGGCGGTTATATTCCGGGGTGCCGAATCCTCCTACTTCTCCGTCAGCAGCTCTGGGAATTAGATCGTCAACCGAAAAAAAATCGCTGTCATTCCGGTCAGGCTCCGAGTAGTGACTTACGGCGGTCATCAGCGCCAGGACCGCTCCGGCGATGAACAGAGCCAGAAGATAACCCCGCGGGAAATTCCCCCGGATCAGGCCGGACGGCGGTTCCGGTTTATGGCCTCTCAGCAGGTCAAGAATTTTTTTCATCGCTTCTCCCTTCAAAGACTTGCGGCAGGAAAACTTTGAAAGTCTGACCGTCAAAGCCCATGACCATTGAACTGACCGGAAGAATTTCATAGACCGAAAATCCGCCCGGATCGGCTGACAGGATGGCGCCTTCAGCCGGCTCAATGCCGGCCAGGAGGTCATAACAGGTTTTTTGGCCTTCGGCCACAGTGACGGAATTGTCCTGGTCCTGAGCCGGACGGAGGCTGTTTTCGATCCGGAAATTAACCAGACCGTCGGCTGTCTGCTCAGGGGTATGGCTGCAGACTGTCCCCACCCTGATATTAACAGGAATATCTATTCCTTTACGGGCAACTGAAATGCTGGAGCGGCCGCCGTATGACAAAATGGAGACTAACACCCGGCGCTTGGATTTATCCGGTGTTTCCGCATGGAACATTTCTCCGTTACCCAGAGCATTTGAATTAACCTGCCAAGGCTGTCCGCTGGGGGAGGTAAAAACCAAGGCTGTAACAACGCCCGAGGTCACGGTAACTGTCGGGGAAATCAGGGTCGGGCTAACCTGAAATGTTTCAGCTCTGCTGACCAGTTTTGTCGGCGGAGGCCCTTTTGCAGCTTGGGCCCGGCGATCAAGTTCTTTCCGGAACTGCACGGCTTGCTCCGGGGATAAAGGCTGAAGATCTTTTGGAACATCTTCAAAAAGCTGTTTATTCTGCTCTTCTGCCTCCGGGAGATTTTTAAAGGCAAGCCGGAGTATTGCCGTGAGGTCTCTCCGGATGCGGTTAGTATCATCAAAAGCTTTATTGGCATTTTCGGCTGGCTGGTCAGGTCCGGCTTTCTTTGGCAGGCTGTTTTCGGCAGCGGAGGGTATCCGGACAGGTTTCGCCGGAGAGACGGACGGTTCCCTGAGAGTTTGGGTCATCACATAAAGTTCGGATCTTTCACCAGCGTCTTCTGAAAAAAAATGAGGTTCTGGCTTTTTGGCCTGGTTAAGATCGCGATCCGGATTATCTTCGATCGGTTCATCCGGACAGTTTTTCTGCTCCGGAGACATTATGCCGGCTGAGAAGACTGCTGAGGATGCCAAAGCCGGCTCTGCCGGAAGAGCAGGAGTCTGGTTCTTATCCGGGGACAAGCCGGGCCTGAGGGGAATTTCCTCAGCCTTTGGGGACGGATCAGGCTCGGAACATATGGCATGATTAAGGTCGGAACCTGAAACAGAACCTGATATTTCAGCCTTCGGTTCTGGCAGCTCAAGTACTGTTTCAGCTGATGATGCAGCAGAGGAGGATTCAGTCGCCGACTGGGCCAAAAGCTCCGGAGTCAGGCCCTTATCGAATGACATATCAGTCTTGAGTGGATTTTTGGAAGCCTTTGTCTGTTCGGCTTCAGCGGCTTTGCCAGTCTGTTTAACGGCCGAAACTGATTCCGGCCGGATTTGTTCGGCTGTAAAGGAGGATGGTCCGGGGACAGACTGGGCGGCTGATACATTCGGCTCTTCAACTGCGGACTGCTCCGGAACCGGCGGGAATCCAAATAATACCGGCTCGTCCGGCGGGACAGAGTCCTCCTGGGCTTGGCCTGAAGCCTCAGGCTTTTCCGTCCGGTAGCGGTCCAAAATCGGCAGGGTCAAAATATCCGGTATTTGGTCTGATTTTAAAGTTGAAGCGGACTTGAAGTGACCTGATAAGACCATGGAAGCCGGCTCAAATTCGGCTGCCTCAGCCGGGTTTTCGGCCGGGACAGCCATGGCCGTAATTGTTCCGTTTTTTTCAGAAGATGTTTTCGGGCCGGACGGAAAGATTGAATCTGTTAGGGAGGCCGCCGGCCAAGCCGTCTTTTCAGGAGATAACATCACCTCATTCGGCGGGAATCCGGAAAGTTCAGGGCGGGAATCAGAGACTGCGGACAGAGGCGCGGTGCTCATGGCGGACAACTGTTCCGACGGCGGTCGGGACGTAACCGGAATAGCTCCCGGTCCCAAAATCAGAACATCAGAGATCAGGGACAGGAGTAAAATTCGCCGGTAATCAGCAAAGAATGCGGTACAGCGCCTGTTGGACAAATGTCCGGTTTCAGCTGCGGCCGAGTGGCGGCAAAGCAGTTGCATCAAACGATCTCCTGTCAGCGGACTTTAGGTAAGTTAACTTGGAAAAGGCGGTCACCATTACCCATGACCAGCGTTTTAACTGGTGGAATTTCGTAGACGGCCAGCCCTTCCGGCCCGACAACCTTCGAATGCCACTGCGGCCAGCTGATATTCAGATTAGTCTTTACGTAGACGGGTCCGCCGTTTTCATTCTGATAAAAAGCGGAAGCGGAAAGTTCGGGTTCTGATTTGAGGACAATGCTCTCTGGCGGTTTTTTCCCGAGCAGAAGGTCGGAGGCGATACTTTGACCTGGGGATGGAAGGTTGTGGTTTTCTTTGTTCTGGGCCGCAGCGGCCGAATTTTCGAGCCGGAAATTAACGAGACCGTCGGCCGTTTTTTCAGAGTTCAGGCCTCCGGAAATTTCCAGTCGGATCATAATGGGCTGGTCAAGATCTTTAAGGCTGACTAAGACGTTAGAGTTGCCAAGGTAGGACAAAGGTGAGACTAAAAGCTGATGTTCGGCCCCTTTTGCGATTTCCGTGCTGAAGAGGCCGCCGTTGCCTAAAACACAGGAATTAACCGGCCAGGGCTGACCGTCATGGGCTGTAAATATTAGAGCCGTGACCAATCCAGGGGTCAGGGTTACGACCGGCGGTTCCGGAATCGGGCCCTGAGGCAGAGATTCGGTCCGGCTGACCAGTTTTTTGGGCGGAGGGAACCCAAGGGCATCCGAGCGGCGCTCAATTTCCCGCCTGAATTCTTTGATCTGTTCCGGAGTCAGAGGCAGAAGCTCACTTAAAACCTCTTCAAAAAGCTGCTTGGTCTGATCTTCCGCCATTGGCGGTCTTCGGAAATGCGGACCGGATTGGGGGGCCCGAAGTTCCGGAGAGACTGAAGTTTTCTGAGGAGATGGGTTCGTATTTTCGTCGGTATTACTTGCGGGGCTGTGATTGGCTTGGAGTTGTTCCGCCGGAAGAGCGGCTGGTTTCCGGACAGCTTGGGGAATTTGGGCCGCAGGGGAGAATTCCAAAACAGAAGTCTGTTCCGGTGAAGACTGAGCTAAGGCCGGATGCAGCCCCAGCGGCACGGTCAGACAGAAGGCCGCAAGCAGGATCAGGCCCTTTAGGGATTCAACGGGGAAATGGGTGCAGCCGCCTTTTGGCGGCGGCCCGGCTTCAAAAGCAGCGGATTGTTGTTTGTTCGGACAGGTCATCCTTACTCCTCAAAAGGTTCTGCGGATAATTCCGTTATGACCCGTTCCTGGCCGTTTTTAGAGATCACTAAGCCTGTGGGCGGAATTTTGTAAACCGCCAGGCCGCCGGGACCCACTACTTTCTCCTGCCAGTGAGGCCATTCCAAAATCATATCGGTCCGGACGTAGATAGGTCCGCCCGGTGTCGGCTGAAAATAACAGGAATTCAGTCCAGCTGGCCGGGAATAAAGACGGGTGCCGTCAGAAGGCGTCAGTCCGGCCAGAAAGTCGCACAGGAAATTGTGGCCTTTTCCGGACTGGTTAAGGTTTTCGCGGTTCGGAAAAGGACTTTTGGCGTAAGGGATCCGGAAATGAACAACTCCGTCGACCTGCCGGCGTAGATCCGGTTCGGTTTTGATCTCCAGCTGGATCAGGATAGGCCAATCCATCTTATCCAGAAAGACAAAAAGGTTGCTGTAATCTCGGAACCCGGGATGTACGAGCGAAATCTTGTTGCATCCATATATGTTGAGGTCCGCCGGTGATCCCTTCAGGCGGCTGTAGGCAGCGCCGGTAACCGGCCAGGGTTGTCCGCTTTGGGCGGTAAAAACCAGAATTGTGGCCAAATCCGGAGCCAGGGTGATTACCGGGGGAACGGCCTCTGGCTCGAAACTGACCGACACGACCCGGTTTAACTGTCTGATCGGCGGATGAGCAGTCTGGCTTTTAGTTCGGCGGTCAATCTCCCGTCGTAAGGAACTAAGCTGCTCCAGAGTTAAAGGCAGAAGATCCCTTAAGACCTCTTCATAAAGTTGTCTGGCTGAATCATCAGCGGAGATCGGCTGGATGAATTCGATGTTTTCAACTGATTCGTCCCCAAAGAATAATGACGGTTCGTTTCGGGCCTGGTCAGTTTCCAAAGGCTTGTTGTCCGGGACTGCCGGGGGATCCTGGAAAGTAAGGTCAGGCGGTGGCGGTCCGCAGGCAGGAAAAGAGGCTGTGGGCTCATTGAGAACCAACTCAGATAACTCCGGGCCGCTGTCCGAATCAGAAGAAGCTGGGCGGAAATCGTGCTCAAGATTTAATGAACCGGTCAAAAGGTCATGGGTTTGTATGCAGTCAAAAGTTTTCATAATGCGAATGTTCCTTGGTAAGCAGAGGACATTTTTTTGAATTCTGATCAGCCCGAAAGTCAGACTGAAGCCGGACAGTTTCTGCGGGTTAACCTGAAAAACCGTAAGGTAATAGCGTCCGCACACGGCCTTTATCTTTCAGAAACAGGATTGCCGTCCTGGTTGGGGATATAGGCCGAGAGTCCCAATAATTAATATGGTTCCCAATCAGCCTTAATAACTGACTAGCGGGCTTTTTCACGGTTAAGTGAAAATATGTTTCAGTTGAAGAAAAAAACGGGATGAGGAGGGATAAATGTTCCTGAGCCCATCGGGTGACGTGACTGTTAATTGAGGGAAATACAAATAGCAGCTAAAATATCTGATCCTTATCTTAAACCGGAGAAACCAGGCAGGCTTTATAAACTTGACCGGACAGCGTGAACGCGAACATAAAGCCTATTATTTTTTAGACAGCTGATTTTTATAATCAGAACGTCTCTGTATATCGTAATCAATATTTTCCGGTTGGCAAGTCCTCATCGCTGCCTTAGATTTCCGCATTACTTTGGCAGTCTTGTTCAAACTACATTTTTGTCTGTTTTCGGTCACAGGAAGTTGTGTCACCATAAAAGCAGACGGCAAGATGTACGAAATAAAAAAATATTACAGGTCGAATAATTTATTTGGAAAAATTTTAGTGAATCCAAAAATTACACCAAAACAACCTGTAATTGAAGGTAAATAACTTCTCCGGTTCCTGTCCGGCTGCGGGACGGCAGTAAAAAAATCCGGATTCCCTTAGTGCATGAGCTGCCAAAAAATTCCGCTCTGTACCTGCGAGCCAGAAAATCAGCCGCAGAGAGAGTTTTTAAAGCCAGATCTGAAGTCCTAATAGTCAGGACAGAATTTGATTCTCTGCAGGACCTGGGCTGTAAAATTCAGTAGGCTGCCAATCCCGAAGAGCAGAGCGGCTTCTGTCTCTCCAGACGGACACAGCCAGGTCCGTCCGGGAGTTATAAGGTTAAAATTAAAGATGACGGCATTAAAGTAATAAGTCCTCATCAGGATTTGCCGCTTTGCAGCGGGGTTCGAAGTTAAGACAATACGGGGATTAAATAAAGTGGACTGAACGGGACGGGAGAGAATTAAAATTTCCCATCTTAGGAATGGACTGAACTAAGGTAGGGTACAAATTACAAGATCAATAGCCGGTTCCTAATTTTTTTGATTTAACAAATTTCCCAGAAAGAGGGTTCCATTTTCAGTTTCAACGGACTAAAATAAGTCCGCCAATTGATTAATGATAACTGTTGCCGAACACATGTCAAGCAGTTTCATGACAAATTCTTTCATTATTTTGGGACAGACTGCAGGCAGAAATTTCAGCCTCTTATCAATGATGTATAATTATGCTTTTTAGTTATTAATAAATCTATTAAAATCTAATTTTATTCATATTTGGGGTCTTATAAGAAACTAAAATAATTTTCACTGATTATAAAAATATTGCCCATACCGGCCTTCCGGCCCGGAATTTTGGTCAAAAATCCGGTCATCCGGCCGGACGAAAGGTTAAATAGTCAGACTTTTTGAGGCCTTCTAACAAAAAACCCAGAGCCGGGAACCATACCAGCTAAATGTTACCGCACCTGGCCAGCTAAATATTTATTATTTTTCATTAAATTAATAATTAAAGCTTATTATTTATTGTTAATAGTTTTTTTTGTTGTTAAAAAACTAAATCCGCCCGATGGCGGTTGATGAAAAATGTTTTGAAACTGGTCTTTCCCTGTCTGTCTGTTTCTTCACTATTACAGCCCCAAAAACAGGAACGCAGCAATATCTTGACAGACTATTTCCAAGAGTGCTATAAAAAATCACCTCAAAGAGAGAGAGGCTATCGGGGAGAACCTGATCCCTTGGTCTGGTTTTCCCCGTTTTATTTTGATTACGGCCGGACAAAATTTTTTTAAATCAGCTATGTACTAATAAAATGATATGGCCGACTACGGTTCAACCATCCGGAGCCTTTTGAGGCATACTAAAAATTCAATCTTCATATCTTGTATTTAAGTTAAGATTATTTTTGTTTTTATATTTGAATATATTAAATTATTAGTTCCTATAAGATTTTTTTGTTTAAATTACAAAATTTATTTTCCTTCGACCTCAATTTCAGATTTTTTTTGATTTTTTCGGTCCCAGGTGATAGGATCGAAAAATATAAAAGGTCCTTTTTGGCACTTATGCCTTGGTCCGGGCCTTTTGTAAAGCCCATACCTCAGAGGCTTAATCAGTTTCCGGGTCATACTTTAGGAGATATCCTCCGGGAATTTCAGGCCCTGACTGCTTATATTCTCTCGTACCCGCCCCGGGACTTTAGCTTAAGATATTTGAGTGGTTGATTAATGACGAATGAGACTGACAGCCTGACTTACCGGTCAGCCGGAGTTGATATAGAGGCCGGTAATGAGGCCGTTCGGCGTCTGGCTCCTCTGGCCCGTTCTACTTTCGACTCCAGGGTCTTAAATGATATCGGGGGGTTTTCCGGTTTATACGGACTGGGGTCATTAAATTTTACAGATCCGGTTCTTGTCTCCTCCACTGACGGGGTGGGCACTAAACTGAAAGTGGCCATCATGGCCGATCGTCACGACACTGTGGGCCAGGATCTGGTGGCTATGAGCGTTAATGATGTCTTGACTCAGGGCGCCAGACCGCTTTTTTTCCTGGATTACATTGCCATGTCCAGGATAGTGCCGGAAAAGGTGGAAAAACTGGTCAGAGGTATCGCCGCCGGTTGCCGAATGGCAGGCTGCGCTTTACTGGGCGGGGAAACGGCCGAGATGCCCGATTTTTACCGTCCTGACGATTACGATCTGGCCGGATTTGCCGTCGGGGCGGTGGAGAGGAGCAAAATCATTGACGGCAGCCTTATAGGTTTAGGCCATAAGATAATCGGACTCTCCTCCTCCGGCCTCCACTCCAACGGCTATTCTTTGGCCAGAAAGCTGATCTTTGAAAGGATGGGGCTGAAAATTGATTCCCTTCTTTTAGGCAGCACTGTAGCCGAGGTCTTACTTAAGCCCACTAAAATCTACGTGAATCCTGTCCTGACGGCTTTAAGGCGCTTTGACATCCACGGGATTGTCCACATCACCGGCGGCGGTATTCTGGAAAATCTGCCCCGGATTCTGCCCGGCGGCTGCCGGGCGACCATAGAACTGAATGCCTGGCAGAGGCCTCCGATCTTTGAGGTTTTGAAAGAAGTCGGCCGGATGGACACAGACGAACTTTACCGGACATTTAATATGGGTCTGGGGCTTTTATTGATTGTGCCGGACAGTTCGGTGGAGCAGGTCATGGCCGTGATGGAAGATCACCGGGAAAACCCCCGGGTCGTCGGGGTGATTGAACTTTTGAGCGACCAGGACAGGGTCAAACTGGTTTAAGGCGGATTTTATGAGAGTGGCGGTCTTTTGCTCAGGCCGGGGATCTAATCTTCTGGCCTTACTTGAGGCTTCGGAGGCCAATTTGCTTGGTCCGGCCGAACTGAGGCTGGTGGTTACCGATTCTTCGGCTGCCGGGGCTCTTAATACGGGCCGGGAGTGGGGCTTGTATACTGCTTTGATACCCAGAACAGCCTACCACGCCAATCGGGACGGTTACGAACGGCGCCTTTTGGATGTCTTAGCCGAGCATGAAATAGAGCTGGTCGTTCTGGCCGGTTACTTACGGATTTTAGGCCCGGTTTTCCTGTCAGCTTTTCCCAATAAGGTCATAAATGTCCATCCGGCCCTCTTGCCGTCTTTTCCTGGGCAAAATGTCTGGCCCGATGAAGTGGACGGAGGGGTTAAGCTGGCCGGCGCCACAGTCCACTTTGTAGACGATGGCATTGACAAAGGCCCCATCATTATTCAGGGGGCGGTCCCTGTTTTAGACAGCGATACCCCTGAATCCTTAGCCGAACGGATTTTAAAAGTGGAACATCGTATTTTGCCGCAAGCTCTTTTCTGGCTGGCCTCGGGTCGTCTGCTTGTGGAAAACCGCCGGGTCAAACTTTTGGACGGTCCGTCCCAGCCATCCGGGCCTTTTCTTATCTGGCCGCCTTTGGAAAACCGAAAATAACTGTCTTTTCTTCCAAATATCAATAATTTTTAGGACTTTTAGGTATAAAAACAGATGGAATTTAGCTGAAAATATTTTTGATGCAAGGCAGCTGTTCAGTTCCCGTTCACTGAAAATTTTCCGCAAAATTACAAAAATGCTCACGTTAACTTCCCTTATCGGCTTAATCAGGGAATAATGACCGTTATGAAAAAGATTCCCTGCCTCAAGTACCCCGCGATGCTGCCCAAAAAAGCTTCTTCTCCTTTCCGGAGGTGGTTAAAACCTGGAATCCCGGATTAATTTATACCTACAAAACTAGGTTTTGGGCAAATAACGGAAATCACAACAATATTTTGAAATTTCTCTTGACATCTTCCCACTGGGTAGGTATAATTCATATG
>JAISEL010000091.1 GCA_031264185.1 Deltaproteobacteria bacterium | reverse complement strand
ACCATACCCTAGCGCTTGAGCCTCGCTAGCCGCAAACAGCCGTCTTTGCCTCTCGTTAAGATGAGGCCAAATGTTAGCGAAATGAATTCTTAAACCAGTGAGATCCATGATACCTTCCTCAAAAAAACTATCTTGAAGAGATATTAGCACCTCTGAGAGCAGTTGTAAAGGTTTTTTTTGCCCGCCGCCTAATCTCACAGAATAGCCATAAATTTGTAGCGTCAGCTACGAATAATTCTCAATATTTAAGTCAGGCTAAAAGAACTGTTGACTGAAAATTCATGGCCGGTCCGTCAGGAACAAAGGCCGGGAAAGAGAGTTAAAATGTCTGAGATCCTTGGGTTTTCCGGCAGTCCGATAAAAGGCGGCAACCTTGAATACGGCTTGAAAACGGTTTTAGAGGCCACCGGAGCGAAAACAGAATTTATCCGCCTGTATGACTTTGACTTAAAAGTCTGTCGCGGTTGTAAAAAGTGCGCTGCCACTAACCATTGTATTTTAGACGACAGCCTAAATCAGTTTCTGGATTTAATAGTTCAGGCTAAAGCTGTCATTTTCAGCGGGTACCCCAGTTTCGGCTCTGTCAACGCCATGACCAAACTTTTCATTGAGAGAAACTGGCCCCTTAGGCACAGGGAAATTTTAACTCAGGGCAAAATAGGAGCCGCCGTAATCTGCGGTCATCATGGTCTAGCTGAATTGGCCGACTACTTTCAGCGATATTTTGTTGACTACCTTAAGACGAACTACAAGGGAGCATTAATTATCGAAGGCAATGTTCCCTGTCTTAGCTGCGGCTTTGGTGAAGACTGCCCTGGCAGCGGATTTTTAATGGATTACGGACCTGGGGCCAAAATTACTCCTGACAAATTTCGGCGCTTTCAGGATAATCCTCTGCTGGTAGCAGAAGCCAAAAAGCTTGGTCAGGAAATAGGGAAAGCGGTCAAAGGATCTGTAACTTCAGCGGCTTGAATAAGTCCATGAACCTCTTTTTCAGTTTCAGGGGTGTCCAGACCTTGCATCGCTAAAAAAATGCGGGTCACCTTTTCGTCAAATTCCGTGCCAATACCGGACAGAAGGATGTTTTTAATTTTTTCCAGGCTCATGATGTCTTTATACTGACGTTTACTGGCCAAAGCGTCGTAAACATCGGCTATCTTAAGAATTCGCCCGGCTAAACTTAATTGTGAATCTCGTAAGCCTTTGGGATAACCCAGGCCGTCTAACCGCTCATGGTGCTCCACGATAGCTTTCATAATAGTTTCCGGCAGCTTTATCCGGCTCATCAGCTCTTCGCCAATTCCTGGATGGCTCTGCATGATGGCCATTTCGGAATCGTCGAGTTTGCCTGGTTTATTTAATATGAAGTCCGGAATACCGATTTTGCCCACATCGTGCAGAAGTCCGCCCAGATGGATATCGTCCAATTCCTTTTCCGAAAGACCGACCGCCCGCCCCAATTCTCTGGAAAGTTCGGCCACCCTTTTGGAATGACCGGCGGTAGTCGGGTCCTTGGCGTCCACGGCTCCTATAATGACGTCAATCAGTCCGTAAAATAGGTCTTTTCTGGCCTGATTTTCTTCCAAAGCCTTAAAGTGCATGGCCGCCGAAAGAATCAGAGCCGCCACGCTCTTGATAACCTCGTTACTTAACCGGCCGTGCCAGGCTAAAAGGGTGTAATGTTTTTCGCCCGATTCCAGTTCCGGCAGTTCCAGAAGAAGATGACGGATCCCGGTTCTGGACTTTATGACCGAGGCGCTGAGGTTTGCACTGCTTTTGGTGGTATTAAACTCTTCTTTTTCCACAAAACCGGCTTTATTGAGATCTTCTAAGGAAGCCAGAGGCGAAACCAGAGTAATTTTGCTCCACTTTTCGATATCCGACCAGTTGTTCCAGAGGAAATCGGCAAAAGTGGTCTTAGAAGGATCAAAATCCTGACGGCCCAGAAACAGAAGGGAATCTATGGAAATACGCTGGATCTCCCAATCCACAGCCAGAAATTTTAGTCTCAGCAAAGCTGAAATTCCTGTGGCCAGAAGAGCCGGCAGAAGCGGCGGGAGGGGAGAGAGCCAGATCCGGAAATGGACAAAAAGGAAAAACGTCAGTCCGACCCAGACCAGAAAGACCAGAACCATGATCGGACCTCCCCAGCGACGCAGAAAACTGGAAAGCCAGCCTAAAGCGCTTAAAAGTCCTCCGGCCAGCAACACGGCCCAAAGAGGAGCCTGAAAAGGAACCCAGCCAGTTAATAAAGTTCTGGTCGCATTGGCAATAAAGGCCGAACCGGGTAAAAGCTGGCCGAGACCGACGGAGAAATAATCCGATGCTCCAGAGGCGTTGACTCCAACCAGGGTAATAGCGTCGCGGAATGTTTCCGGTGAGATTTTTCCGGTCAGGACATCAATATATTCATAAATGGGGACAGATGGTTCAGGATGGTGAATCTTAAAGGTCAGGTCTTTATTTAGATAGATGGGGCCGGTGTCCAAATCAGCCCGGAAACCGCTTCCTTCTCTGGTAATTGAGGGTATCTGGTTTCTGGCAGCCAAATAGATAGCCAGCGGCATAGAAGGGATAGGATTACCCTCCAGAGGCCATAAGAGGTTGTAATCTCGGTAAATACCGTCTGATTCCTGCTGGACATTAACCACGCCCATACCAGTAACTGACTCGGCCAATTCAGGATACGGCAGCCCCAGAACATTTAAAACTCCTTTATCGTCAGGAGTCAACTGGATAGCAGTTATGACTTTGTTTGATTCTTTCACCACAGCGGCTAAAAGGGCGTCGTCTTCCGGAGTGGTGTACTCCGGGAAGAGAATATCCAAGACTATATAGCGGGAGAGATTCAAACGTCCCAGAATCTGGGCGTGAACGCGGCGAGGGATAGGCCAGTTTCCTATTTCCTGAAGGGTTCTTTCGCCGACCAGAACAATGGCTAATTTTTCCGGCGGCGGCGGCGGCTGAACCATGGACTGGTAGTAGTCAAAAATGGTCATGGCCGGACCGGTCAGTATGGCCAGATCAGAAAAGGTCAGCAAGACTCCGGCCAATCCGGCCAAAAGAGACAAGAAAATCATCCCTAACTTGGAGCGTAAAAATTGGCCCATCTGATTACTGCGACTCCTAATAAGCTAAAAAACAGAAAAAAGATAATATACTGAACTAATTAATAAGTTACACCTGATTACGCTGAAAAGTGACCAATAATATCTGGCTGAGAGCCTAATAAATGCTAACCTTATTGCAGAAAATTTACCTGCGTTCTAAAAAGTTTGAAATTTCTGCGATCATAGTAGCACAAGTCAGAAGTAATTATAAAAATAATCTAAAAATTTTACTCCACTGCTAGATAGCTTATTTAAATAAATAGTTTCTATTAATAAAATTATAAGACTATAAAGATTTAAATTTATAAAATTTATAAGTTATTTGTTCTAAAGTAATTAAATACCAAAGAAATTAACTAAAAAAATAGAGCAAATTTTCGGTTCTTTAAGACCGCCGACTTTTTAAGGCCCCGGAAATAAATTTATTAATTTTTCTTCTGGCGGCTCCCAAAAAATGTAAAAATTTCTCCCCAAAAAATAACTGAATAACATATTTAATGCTAATTATAATATAATTATAAATTAAAAACACTGAAATAGCAATAGAAAACTGTTTTTTTGCTATTTTTCCATCTTTAGAAAATATATAATTCGAAGAGATAACTGTGCCTTTAACAGAAGAATAATATCTGAAATAAGTAGTATAAATTTTTCTATTTACAATATATTCATCTGTTTGTTTGTTATTAAACTTTAAAGCATGTGCTTTAATATGTTTATAGTCATGATTTTGATGTAAAACAGAGATATAGTCAGTTCCGTCAAAGATAGAAACTCCCGATGCTGCAGCATTTTGTACTAGCCATGTGTCGAAATAAAAACGGCCAATAGCAAAAGGCGGAACATTAACAAAGACATCTCGGGAAAATGTAAAATAGTCAATCCCTGTTGACGGGGCAAGTATTCCGCTTTTTAATCGCAAATTTTCTAGAATTGCTGGCCAGTTCCCCGTGAAAGCAATTGATTCAAAAATATCAACATCCCAGCGTCTGCCGATTATCAAAAAAGACAGCCATTTAGCCGAAACACTGTCAACTGCCGACAATATTGATGGTGGTATGAGGATATCAGAATTAACATAACAAAGTGTTTTGCCTGAAGATTGTTCATGGGCTACTCTAAAAATGTCACTAATCAGTGGTGTCCCCAACTCATTGGTAGCTATATCAGGTATGTGACGGCAACCGAATTCAGTAGCAGCTTCAGCTACTCCCTCATCATTTCCCATCAGAATTATTTCTATGTCATTGCCGAGAGCTCGCCAATTAGCTATAGCATTTCTTTGAATCAAAGCACTATGACCAGAAAACCTTTTAGGACAAGTAAAAAAAGTAAGCTTGTAATTTGACACTACAGACACCTTAAATATTGCTTTATGCAAACAATAAACTATATTTTTTTGATAAATTATCGTGCAATATATTTAAAAATATATATTATTTATATTTTTAGGTAATAAATATATATAATAGCATAAAAAATATAATATTAATTCTTAATAAAACAATATAATTATTTATATTTTTAACAGGTCAATTTAAATAAATAGTTATCTGGGGATCGTATTTTATTTTGTTAGGCACTTTTAGTAAGCCATATTCAATGGCTAATCAGCTTCTAACCCACTTTTTTTTTAAAGTCAAGTTTTTTTGAGGATTCGGATTCTGGGGATTCTCCAAGTTCAAACTCCATTTTTCTTGACAATTTTCTGTCTATGACCTAAGATCCTTAAAATTCCAGAGAGGCTACCACTGGCTATCCGTTATTACTATTTTGGCCATAAGATAAAATTAAATATGCGAAAGTCAAGGTGAACCCGAAGAAAATAGATTCTCATAATTATCCGCCGGGGTAATAACGACAGGTGCCCCCCGATTATTTTATTATGTACTTGCCTATACAATTTAGCATTATTTTGTTTTTTTAATTAATTATAGTAAATAATTTTCGATATCGTCACAAAAGATAGTTATTTATGATTAGCGTTATATTATCCGGAGGTGCCGGTTCGAGACTTTGGCCTGCCTCAAGAGAAAATCATCCCAAACCATTTTTACGGCAACCGGATGGTTTTAGTTTTCTCCAAAAATCGTTTATTTTAGCGTCATATTTGCCTGAAATTGAAGATATTATTGTTGTTACAAATAAACAACTCTACTATAAAACTATTGAAGAATTTAGAAATACTAAATTATACAATTCTGTCAATTATATTTTAGAACCTTTCGGCCGAAACACTGCCCCGGCTATCTCTTTAGCCGCTTTAGAAATTATTCGGGAAAAGAGCGAAGATGCTACTGTTCTCGTTCTTACTGCCGATCATATAATACTAAATATAAATAAATTTGTTGAATCAGTAAACAAAGCTATTGAATTTGCTGAAAAAAATAAAATAGTAGTTTTTGGGATAAAACCAACTTATCCTGCTGTTAGTTACGGCTATATTGAAAAAAATGAGGATAATACAGTAAAACGGTTTATTGAAAAACCGGCGCTGACTGCTGCCA
>JAISEL010000080.1 GCA_031264185.1 Deltaproteobacteria bacterium | reverse complement strand
ATAAAAATAATGCAATATCTATTCTCTGTTTGTGGTAAGGATAAAAAAGTTTTAATTCCACAATATCCTTAAATGGTACGGTGTTTATAATTTATCAAAATTATCCGCCGAGGTAATAGTCCGCAAATAACTGATATCCGTCTTACCAGTGCTGAGGGAGGGTTATCTGTTATTCTCGACAATAAACGCTCAATATCGCTCGAAACAGTCGGTAATGGGGCTGTATTATGGGTAAGCGCATTAATCAAGCTTTTTGATGTCATTGAAATATCACAAAACATTCAAAACATAACGGCACGATATAGACATGCTTTTATCTTAATTGACGAAATTGGCGCCGGCCTTCATTACAGTGTTTTGCTTGATATGTGGAAATACTTATACGAATTGACAAAAACTAAGCAGAATATACACTTCATATTTTCCAGCCACAGCGATGACTGTATTCGTGCATATTGCCAGGCTTTTTCTGGTTTTGATGAAGCTAAAGTTGTCCGTTTGCACCGAACTATTGGTGATAACAAAGTAGTTGTTACGGAATTTCCTAATGACATGTTTGAAAGCATCTCTAAAGGAGAATGGGAGGTGCGAGGATGAACAACAAATACAAATACCTAATTGTCACTGAGGGCAATAGTGACATAACAATATTAAAAGATTCTTTTTCTCTAGTTGACCTTGATATAGATGATTTCTTTTTTCTTGCCTCCAGAGGAAAATCTAAAGTTTGTAATTCCGCGGCTTGGAACGGCATACTTCATGAAAAAATAGATTTGACAACAAGACTTATTATTGATTGCGGACGAAGCGGATTCAAGTGTGTAATTTTGCTTATAGACTCAGATGATGATGAACCTGATCAAATTTTTAATTCTTATCATCGTAATTCCAGGCTTGATTATATTAATGATTATCCTCCGCAAAAAACTAATAAAGGTTGCTATTGGCATATTGATTCACTGCGTGGACCAATAGAGATTCCAATTTGTGTGGAATCGCTGTTCCAGTGTCTACTTGCGGCAATATGCAGAGTAATTGCTCACGTTTTACGGTTTTCCGCTGGAGGGTCAGGCTGAATATTGCCAACTTGAAAATATAAACAAAAAAGCCAGCGATAAATGGGGAGTTCCGCTAAAAGGGGACTGTAAAAAATGGTGGGAGGTCAACAAAAAATCAAAAATTGACAAATTCATTTACTCTACTCTATTACACGGATTTGAAGTTTCTGTTGATAAAGGTAAAAGTAAAGGACCTCGCAGTCCTCAGGTTCCCAAAATAATTGAATGTATCAAAGAGGCTGTCAACTCATTAACTAATTGATGTTATGCGATGAGTTACGAACTATGCTAAAATAATAACTTTATTCTTTTAAAACGAATAGTCAGGCACAGCGTATAAAAATTAATTCCCTATGAGGACAAAATTGTACTTTAATCTTGAATTCAATCAGAATATCTAAACCGGCGCTGATTTATAGTTATGCTCTTTATGCCAGGCAGAAATAGCATAACGCAACTAACATTAACCTTAAGGCACGTTAGACTAAAAAAACAAAAATTTTAGTCTTTTCCGTCCCAGTTAACTCCAAACTTTCTGAGTTTAGCAGCCAGAGTTTTCCTGGTCACGCCCAAGGTATTGGCGGCCTGGGTTTTATTGCCTTTCGTGTGGGTTAAGGCTCTTTCCACAATCAGCTTCTCCGCCTCTTCCAGATTCAGCGGCAGTTCCTCAACCGCATGACCGCCGGTCGGAGCCAGATTCAAGGGCATGTCTTTAGCCGTAATGTAATCCCCCCGCATCAAAATGACCGCCCTCTCCATGGCGTTCTGGAGTTCCCGGATATTGCCGGGCCAATGGTAAGAGGTCATGGCTGCCAATGCGTCCTGGGTCAGGCCCTTTACGGTCTTATGGTTTTTCAGAGCATACTGGCGGATAAAATAGTTGGCCAGGGCCGGCAGATCTTCCAGTCTTTCCCGTAAGGCCGGCACATGGATAGAGACCACATCCAGGCGCCAGTAGAGATCTTCTCGGAAGCGCCCGGCCTCCACTTCTTTGACTAAATTCCGGTTGGTGGCCGCCAGAAAGCGCACATCGACTTTTTCGGTCAGATCGCTGCCCAGAGGCTGGATCTCCCCTTCCTGGAGAACCCGCAAAAGTTTGGCCTGAAATGCCTGGGACGTCTCCCCGATTTCGTCTAAAAAAACCGTGCCCCCTGAACCGGCCTTCAGACGGCCGTCCCGGCGTTTTTCTGCTCCGGTAAAAGCTCCCTTTTCATGGCCGAACAATTCGGCCTCCAGCAGAGTTTCGGCCATAGCCGCGCAATTAATAGTGATAAAGGGGGCGTTTTTTCTCAGACTTTTGCATTGCAGAAGCCTGGCTACCATTTCTTTGCCAACCCCGCTTTCCCCGGTAATTAAAACAGTAGCCTCGGTCGGAGCGGCCAGATCCACCAGATCAATGACGTTTTTAAAAGCCGGACTTTTACCCATCTGGAAATTAGGCGTACCGAAAAGACCGGCCTGTTTTTCTTCTTTGAGCTTACTGTGTTCTGAGGCTCTTTCCATGGTCATTTTGACCACATCAAGATCCAGAGGTTTGGTCAGGTAATCGTATGCGCCGGCTTTTAAGGCGGCCACAGCGTCGGTGACCTTGGAAAAAGCGGTCATTATAATAATCGGGGTATCGGTGTTTAAACCTTCTTTTTTTATGCTGTTTAAAGCCGCCAGACCGTCCATAACCCCCATGCGTACGTCCATCAGAATGAGACGGAAATGCCGGTCACGGGACAGACGGACCGCTTCGGCCCCGTCTGAGGCGGTTTGATTGGCATAGCCCCAGTCGCTCAAAACTGTCTTGAGCATAAAAAGATGTTCCCGGTCATCGTCAACTATTAAAATTGGATCAATCATAGCTATAAGCCTCAATGGGAATTTTCAGACCGGCTTAAATCATTTACGCAAACTCTATCTTGACCCCAGATAGGCATCCCGGACTTGGGGGTTATTTAAAAGATGTTCGGCTTTATCTTCCAGAACCAGATGGCCCACATCCAGCACGTAGCCGCGATCGGCCAGTTTCAGGGCGGCCCGGGCGTTCTGCTCCACCAAAATAATCGTCACCCCGGATTCGTTGATGCCTTTTATGGTCTCAAATATGGATTTAACCAGTAAAGGGGCCAGACCTAAACTTGGTTCATCCAAAAGCAAAAGTTTCGGCTGGGCCATCAAAGCCCGCCCTATGGCCAGCATCTGCTGCTCTCCGCCGGAAAGAGTGCCGGCCATCTGATAACGCCTCTCCAAAAGCCTGGGGAACAGTTCGAAGACTAATTTTAAGTCAGGTTCCAAATCCTGGCCTTTTCTGGTAAAAGCACCCAGTTTTAAATTCTCTTCCACGGTCATGGGCCCAAAAACCCGGCGACCTTCCGGTGACTGCGTAATACCCAGAGCCACCACCTCATGACTTTTCAGAACATCAATCCGGCGGCCCTGGAAATGAATCTCTCCGCCGGATGGCCGGACAACACCGCTGATTGCCATTAAAGTTGTGCTTTTACCGGCTCCGTTAGCCCCTAATATAGTTACCAGTTCGCCTTTATGAACCTTCAAAGACAAGCCGTGGACCGCCTCTACCCCGCCGTAGGAGACGACCAGATTTTTAAGTTCTAAAAGTAGTTCCCCGCCGGTCACAGGTTCTAATCCTCATCCTGACCCAGATAGGCCTCTACGACCCTGGGATCGCTCTGGACTTCCAGGGGAGTGCCCTGGGCAATGAGCGAACCGTTTTCCATGACCATAATCTTCTGGCAGACTTGCATGACAAAACCCATATCATGCTCTATGAGCATAACGGTTATATCCCGATCTTTTATCCGGCCGATGAGTTTCATCAGATTATGGGTTTCCTGCTCATTCATGCCGCCGGCCGGTTCATCCAGCATAAGTAATTTGGGTTCAGCGGCCAGGGCCCGGGCTATTTCCAGACGCCTTTGATCGCCGTAAGCCAACGATCCGGCCTGAGAAGTCCAGGCTTCAGCCAGACCAACGAACTCCAGTTCTTCCATAGCCCTTTTTAAAACCAGTTTTTCTTCCTGCCTCTGACTGGGAAGTCTCAAAAGGGAGGCCACGACCCCGGACGACAGGCGGCAGTGGCAGCCGGACAGGACATTGTCCAAAACCGTCAGCTTGGGAAAAAGCCGGATAGTCTGAAATGTCCTGGCAATACCTAAGGACACTATGCGGTGAGGTCTGAGGCCGGTTAAAGCGTGTCCGGCAAAAAATATATGTCCGTCATCGGGTTTAACCGACCCGGTAATAAGATTGAAGACCGTTGTTTTGCCGGCTCCGTTAGGACCTATTAAACCGACAATCTGACCCCTCTCCGCAGCCAGAGACACTCCGGCGACGGCCACCAGACCGCCGAAAGTCTTGGTTACGCTGCTTAAAGTTAAGATCAGCAATGTCCGCCCCCCGGATACTTGCTGTCGTAGGGAGAAGGAAGACGGTAACGGCTCGGTTTCGGAGGGCATAATCCCTGAGGCCGGAAGATCATCATGGCCACTAAAGCCGCCCCAAAAGCCAGCAACCTCATATCCTCAAAGTTCCGGAACAGTTCCGGCAGGCCCATAACCAGAAAAGACCCCAGAATGACCCCCTTCTGATTGCCGCTGCCGCCCAGAATAACAATGGTGAACATAGTGACCGATTCCCCGAAAGAAAAAGATTCCGGCGAAATGGTTCTCATCTTGGAGGCAAAAATCGTTCCGGCCATGCCGGCCCAGGCTGCTCCGATGATGAAAGCCATCAGTTTATAAGCCGTGGTATTGATACCCATGCCCTCTGCGGCCACAGTGTCTTCTTTAATGTACTTCAAAGCCCGGCCGAACCGGGAGTTCTCCAGCCAGTAAAAAAGGATCATGGTCAGACCGACCATAACCCAGATCAGATAGAAGAAATGCTGGGGCCGGGTGATCCCGAAACCGAAAATACTGGGCCGGGCAATACTAATTAACCCGTTGGGGCCGCCGGTCAGACCGAAGATGTCATTGGTCAGGGCGATCTTGACAATCTCCACAATGCCGATGGTTACAATCAGAAGATAATCGCCACGTAAATGGATAACCGGCCAGGCCACGACCAGGGCCATTAAGCCGGAGGTTAAGGCCGCCACCGGCAAAGTAGCCATGATAGACCAGCCGTAAGTCAGGTTTAAGTTGGCCGTGGTATAGGCGCCCATGGCGAAAAAAGCCGCATGCCCCATATGGAACATGCCGGCGTGGCCTAGGATGACATTTAGTGAAAGAGATAAAAGGGCGTAAAGGCCGACCATGGATAGAAGATCCAGGATATACGGACCTCGGTCCACCTCTTCGAGAAAAAACGGCAGGCAAAAAAACAAAACAGGCCCTAAAATCTCCAAAGTCCGGAAAAGCCTTTTTCTTTTTTTGGTCATAACTTTTCCGCGACCCGTTCCCTTAGAATGCCTGTCGGCCGGAATACTAAGATTAAAATCAAAGCCACAAAAGCTATGGCGTCTTTCCAGGCCCCGGAGATATAGGCGTCGCCCAAAGTCTCCAAAAGACCTAAAACCAGACCGCCTATCATGGCCCCTGGAATATTGCCTATGCCGCCTATGACAGCAGCCGTAAAGGCTTTAAGACCGTAAATCTGGCCCATGTTGAAGTTAATCTGACCATAGTAGATGCCCACCAGAAGTCCGGCCAATCCGCCTAAGGCCGGACCGATGATAAAAACCACGGCAATAACCCGGCTGACATCAACGCCCATCAGTTTGGCCGCGCCCTGATCAATGGCTGCGGCCCGTATAGCCAGACCCAAGCGAGTCCGGTTAATAAAAAGATAAAGGCCCAGCATGACTGCCACGGCCACCAAAAAGACAAACAGGCGGATTAAAGGAATATTCTGACCGCCAACCTGCCAGACAACCGTAGGCAGAAGCGAGGCGTTAAAGGCTCTGTACCTGGAACCCCAGACGACCATGATGACATTTTGCAGAAAAATACTGGCCCCTAAAGCCGAAACCACGGCCGCCAGCCGATCGGAATGCCGCAGAGGCCGGTAGGCTACCCTTTCCAGCAGGTGTCCGGCCATAGCCACCAGTCCGGAAACCAGAATAACGGTCAGGCCGATGGCAATCGCCGGTCCAAAAAAACCGCCCCAGTTTAAAGTCACCAAAAAGACAAACCCAAAATAGGCGCCCAGAGTAAAAAGCTCACCGTGGGCAAAGTTTATCAGTTTCATGACCCCGTAGACCATAGTGTAACCCAGGGCAATCAGGGCATAAATGCTGCCTACGGTCAGGCCGTAAATCAGCTGCTCGACCAAATGAGCCATAAAAATACGCTAAATCACTTTTGCAGGACAAATTTGCCCTGAGGGTCAACCCGGTAAAGACGGTAAACTTCACCTATCCGATCGCCTTTTTCATTAAAGGAAATCTGGCCCGACAGTCCTTCGTAGTTTTTAAGATCGGCGTGAAGATACTGGGCAATTTTACCTGAGTCGGAACCGACTTTGGTCACCGCCTCGGCAATGACATTAAAGGCGTCCCCGGCTAAGACCGACCAGACGGAGCTGGGCAGCTCTTTATACTTATTCCGGTAAACTTCAAAGAGCTTGACGGCAGCCGGGCTGTTCATGTCGTCAGGTCCCGGAGGGCTGACAAAATAATAACCGCTGGCCGCTTCCGCTCCGGCAATCTCCACTAATGCCCGATTATTGGTGGCGTCCCCGCCGACCATGGGCACATCCCAGCCCAGATCCTTTTTCTGCCTCAAAATCATACCCGCTTCAGGATAATAACCGGTAAAGACAATGATATCAGGATTTTGGGCCTTGATCTTGGATAAAGCCACGGCGAAATCACGGTCCCCGGGAATGATGGCGTCAAAATAGACTTCCGCTAAACCCTCTTTTTTAAAAATAGCCCTGGTTTCGTCGGCCAGCCCCTTGGCGTAAGAGGTGTTGTCATGAACAATAGCCGGTTTTTTAAAGCCCAATTCTTTGACTTTGTCGGCCAGGACCCGGCCCTGCTCATCGTCCCGGGGACAGGTCCTAAAAAACCTCTTCAGTCCTTTTTCCGACAGCCGGATGGAGGTAGAGCCGGTGGCAATCTGAACGACTCCGGCTTCGTCGTAAATATCCTGGGACGCCTCGGTCACCGAAGAGCCATACGTACCGACCACGGCCACGACCGCCGAAGTCACCAGACGCTGAGCCGCTAAAGCCGCCGTTTTAGGGGACCCGCCGTCGTCGCCGATCTCCAGCTCCACTTTTAAGCCGTTCAATCCGCCTTTGGCATTAATCTCTTCGGCCAAAATCTCAATGACTTTGACCATGTCCTGGCCCTCGGTGGCCCAGGGACCGGTGGTGGGGGCCATAATACCGATTTTAACCGAACCTTGAACCTTATCCTGGGCCTGGGCCTCTCCGGCCAAAGTTCCGGCAAAAAAAAGAGTTAGGACCAAATATCCCCAAAGGGAAAAAAACCTGCCCATGGAAAACTCCTCCCGGTCCGGTATAATCCGGACCTCTGAACAAAAAACCTTGTCAAAAATTCAAATTCTAAGCTTTTTGATAAAAAGCCTGATAAGCTTTCATAGTCATCCAGATATCCGCCTTGGACGTGATCTCAAAAGGCGAATGCATTGACAGAACCGGGGCGCCGCAGTCAACCACGCTCAGGCCGTGAAAAGCCAGACACAGAGCCACCGTGCCGCCCCCGCCGTATTCCTGTTTGCCCAGCAGGGTATTTTGCCAGGTTATATCGCTGTCATCAAAAATTTTCCGAATCCGAGCCATATACTCGGCTCTGGCCTCAGAGGCGCCGTACTTAGCCACCCCACCGGTATAACGGGTCAGACACGGCCCCAGGCCTAAGTGAGCAGCATTAAGTTCATCGTAAACTTCTTTAAACGTGGGATCCAAAGCCGCCTCCACGTCGGCCGATATGGCCCTGGAAGAAGCCAGAGTCTCGGTCACCTGCCGCCAGTCGCCCGAGTGCCCGGCCAAGGCCAGAGAGCCGGAGGCCAGTCTGGTCACAAAATTGGATTCCGCCCCGGTGGACCCGAAACTGCCGATCTCTTCCCGGTCAAAGACAATCATTAACAGAGGCTTTTCCGGCTTCCGCTGGGCCAAAAGGGCCTTTAAACCAAGAAATACCGACAGGCGATCGTCTTGCCCGTAACCGCCGATTAATGAGCCGTCCAGACCCACTTCCCTAGCCGGACCGGCCGGTACCAGCTCAATTTCCGAAGAGATGAGATCGTCTTCTTTTAAACCCCAGCGTTTCCAGAGAATATTCCGAATCGTGGTTTTCAGCCGGGTCTTGTCGCGCTCCGGTCCCGACGGGGTGGAGGCGGCCAGAACATTAAGCCTTTCGGCCGGAAAAGCATCGGTCAGCTTTTTGTCCCTTTGCACTTTGGAGTCCAAATGAGGGAGAATATCGGTGACTGTCAGAACCGGATCGCCGGGCTCATCGCCGAAGCGGAACTCAACCTTGCGGCCGTCTTTTAGAACGCAAAAACCCCACAGAGCTAAAGGTCTGGCCAGCCACTGATACTTCTTAAGTCCCCCGTAAAGATTACTTTTCAGTAAGCCCAGGCCCCCGTCCTGGTACAGGCAGCGGGGCTTAAGGTCAAGCCGGGGAGAATCGCCGTGGGTGACCAGAAGGTTAAATCCCTGGGTATAATCGCGACCCGGCTCAAAAAGACCCACCAGTTTGCCGTGGTGGGTCAGGTAGCCGCCCTTGGTCAGACGGTCAGCCTTGGCCATATCATCGTACCCGGCGTCCTTGGCCTTGTCCAAAACGTATTTATTGACCGCCCGCTCGGTTTTGGCTTCAGTCAGAAAGTTCCGATACTCGGCTGCCAGACTCTCGATCTCTTCCTGCTGGGCCGGAGAGATTTTTTCCCAGATGGTAGGTTGTTTTTCTTCAGAGTCGGTCTCTTTGGTCGCCGCCGACTGCGAGGGACGGGGACCGGCTTTTGTTCCCCCTGAGCGGACAGGTTTCTTCGGTGTGGGCAGATCAGGCGCAAAAAAAGTTGTCATGAAAATTTTGTAATTCTCCAAAAAAAAATTAAATTCAGGACCAATAAAAGCCCATTGCAAAAAGTCTTAAAAATAATTAAGGCCCCGGCGATGACCTGGGCCAATATTGCCTCTTAATTACTGATTTATCACGAAAAACCCCAGACCCGGCGGCAGGCGGCCGTCATTTCTTTCACCGCCAGCTACTGTGGTCTTACAATTTCCGGACCGGACCCATGGATATAGCCAAACATTAAAGACTAAAAGCCTTCCAATGTCAAGGTAGCCAGTTTAAAGGTTAAAATTGAATTTACAAATGTAACATTTATTTTGCCAATAAGCCTGTTCCTTTTAATAATATTATTATTCAATAATTTAAAATTGAATATTAATAATTTAAATATAAAATAGCAAAAATTACCTGCTAAATATATATCAATTTAAAAAAATTAAGCGGACTAAAAAATCATCTTGGACACGAAAATTATCCTCCAGTCACCGAGATCAAAATTGATCAGACAGCCGCCCTTTAACCGGTTCTGTCTGTGAACTTAGCGGCCGGACCATTGAGCCGCCGCCTTGGATGAGACCAAATTTTTTTTCTTTACCGCCCACATGACATTCACGCATAAGTTTCGCTGATGAAAGAATCAGTGCGGTAAAATCAAGGGCCATTAAAATGCAGGGAGTCTCACCGATGTTCCATGCAGTTTTCCATGAAAGTCCACCTGAAGACCCCAAAACCTGTAATAAGCTAAATAACTTTTATGGGTCTTGGAGAATCACGCCGCATACCGCGAGGCTTTAAAGGCAATTCCCATGAAAGTCCGTCCGGTGGCACTGAAAACCTCATTAAAATCAACGATTTTCATGGGTAGAGGTGGAATCGGACCATCCAGAGCGTTCCGGCTGCAAAAATTGCTGAAGTCTTGGAGAAAGACTTGTTCTCCCTGTCAGAATGCCTTAACATAAACTTGCATATTTCGCAGTTTGGGTTCCATGACATATTATTTTTTTTCTTTTAATTTGATATGCTTAATTAAGCTGTTGCTAAAAAAGCTGTTTTGAAATTCATCTGAAAATAGTTATAATGTCAATATGAGTCTATCCCTTTATGCTTATTTATTTTGATAATTGTTGCCAAACCGTCCATTCGATGCCCTTTCACAGAATAGGGTCTTTTTTCGAAGATGAGCCGGTGATGGCTATTATATTTTTTTACATTAATAACTATTTCCAGGTTGTTACGAGTAGCGTTGCGGAATACGAATTGTCATTGACTCCTGACCCTGATAAAATGCGCTATTGCAAATAAGCATATTTCACTGACGGGCGAGGCGACGGAACGGGCCGCTGTCTTCAACCAAAACGGAATTAGATATTTAGGCAGTTTGCATTTATCCGCCGCGAAAGCAAATCTCGTCGAAGTGTTTCTCACAACTGACGAGAAGTTGATTCGGGCCGCGTATAGGCTCAACTTAAAATTAAAAGCCATTAATCCTGTTTTTTGGTTAATTAAAGTGATGGATTATTGAGGAATTTAAAGATTGACTATCGAAACCCGGTTGTCGTCCGCAAGTCCGGGGCCGGAATGGACGCGCTCATGAAGGAATTCAGACCGATCGGCGCTGTTTATTCCTTACGGCTGATTTCCTATAGATGTGGGAACTATACTATCGAAAGAGAACAGCTTTTCGATGGAATCCAGTTTGAAGAAACAGCGAGCGATATCCGTGCGTTAGACAACAGAACTACGGAATAATAGCAGCCCCGTCGGTCCTCTGTATCAATTAGATTTCACCACTTCAGCCCCTCTCATTCCTCAATTGCGGACAAGTCGCTATGGTTCAGCTGTTCAGCCTGTTCGTTTTTAGATCTCTGTATGCTGTCTTTGGCGGTAAGAATCCTCCGCCTGAAGTTCTGCCATGCCTATGACAGTCCGCCTGAAAACCGAAAATACGGCATAAAATCGCTGGATTTCATGGATGAGGTGAACTGCGCCATTTGCCGGCAGCGTTCAATGGAGGTTCCCACGGCGAACTCTAAATTTCGCTATCAGGGTACGTGCGCCAAAGTCCTGTACATATGGCAAACCAGAAGTTTGTCGCGGGCCTGATTAAAAAACATGCGGCTGGGGCACTCACCCGGACAGCGACCGCTTAAAAAGCAACCCCGGCAATGGTCGCCGGTTAACGTATGTTCAGAAAGATTGCTGGGTTTTAAGTCCCGCTCAAAAACCCGCCCTAAATAAAATTCTCGGCTGAAGGCGGTCTGACCGCAGGGGTAAACGTCACCGTCCGGAGTGACCGCTGCGGAACGGCCAAGGCAGGCCTGGCAAAAGGGTCCGGCCTGACCGCTTACAGCCCTTAATACCTGTTCCTCTTCCCTTAAAACCAGAGGCATCTCCCTGCGGGCATTTATGAGCTTTAAGGCGCTTTTCAGCCTGGCTATAGCCTGAGTTAGGCTGTCTTCGGCGGGCAGTTCGGCTTTCTGGCGGCCTTTACGGATTAAAAGATCCAGACCCATACCTCTGGCCGTACTGTACTGGGCTAAAATTAAAGGGACCTTATAAAGTTCCTGGCAGTTATCCTGGGTCACCACAGTTGTGACCGTAAACGGACAACCGGCCTCTTCCAAAAAGGAAAGTCCCCGGATAAGCTCCCTGCTCCGGCCTCTTAAGCGGTCATTAGCCTCCGGCGGCCCGTCAAGGCTTATACCTATTTCAATATTATTATTTTTAAAGAATCTGACCAGAGAGCTGTCTAAAAGAGTGGCGTTAGTCTGAAGACTGATTTTGTAAGGACGCGTTAAATTCTTAGCCTGACTGACTGCCTTTTCAATTAATTCCGGGACCAAGGCCGGCTCACCGCCGGTCAACTGGAGTCGGACCGGACCATGACCCCGAGAAACTAAACTTAAAGCCTCCGACAAAACAGCCGGGTCCATATCCGCAGGTTCCCGGTCGCCGTTATAGCAATAAGCGCACTTAAGATTACAGCGGGTCGTTAATATTAAAATCAGGTAGTTCAGGTCCATCCGGTTTATGGCCTTCTACCACTTGTCAGCCAGACCCAAAGCCAGAGCTTTAGCGGCCAGATTCAAAAAATCACTGTCCGAGGAATTACAGGGCAGAGGGGCTAAAACGGCCGAATACTCGCTCACTTTATCCGTCCGTCCGCTGACGGCGGCGGCCAGTTGGCCGCCAAAAGCGCCCATGATCTCCGGCCACAAAAGAATCGGCAGAATGTCCCAGGTAAATTTGTCTTTCAGATGAACTAAGGCCGCCGTGGCCGCCACCACCCAGGGATCGTGAAAAAAAGCCAGATAATTGTTGCCCAAAAGCTCCCTGTTTTCCGGGCTCAGGTACTGGCTTATTAAGCCGACCAAATCCAGGCTGGTCATTTTGCAGCGCCCGTCAGCCCTTTTATTGAATCTTTCCAAATGGATCTTAACCGAACACTGGCGGTCCGGAGTCATGCCGTTTTGCCGGATTAAAACTTCCTTGACCGCAGCCAGAACAGTCCGGCCCATCAATTCTCCCAGCTTGATATGGTGGCCGCCGCCGGTTAAACATTTAACCCCCTCAATATTCATGGCCGCTAATCCTATCTGATCGGTCCCGGTGCCGGAAGCGGGCAGAGGCGAGTAGCGTGAATTGACTCCCAATTCCTGAAGAGCGCAGGTTTTAGCCTCCGTAATCATGGAAACTCCCCGGACCATAGCTCCGGGAGCCAAGGGCCGGTTAACAAAGACCATAATATTGATGGTCCCGTGGTCAGGATCTTTTTCCTTTTTGGGTTCGAATTCTGATACCGGCTTATAGCCGTCCGGTCCTTCGTGGCCCATGGCCGGATCTCCGGCCCTGGCTGCGTTCGTTTCCACGCCTCCGGTCACGGCGACCACCACGGTCAGTTCCTCAAAAGAGGCCGACTTAACGGTCAGAAGACGCATATTGGCCGCAGTTCCCAAAAGAGCGCATTTTTCCGGAGGCAGTCCTTTGGGCGAAAGAATCATGGCCTGGTAACCGTCGGGATCGGTTAAGACCAATTTGGCTTTGTCGGAGGAATGGGAGCCGGCCTCACAGCTCTGGTGATTGCAGAGATATAAAAGATCGCCCCTCAGGCCGCCCTGGCATCTGGAAGTGGACAGGACCGTGTGGGGCTTTAAAAAGCGGCCGTAGACCAGCTTATCGTCGCGGTGGATCTCCAGACCCTCATAGAAAGTGTGCAAAAGCATGTCTTAAATATCAATCCTCACCCGGCCCCGAAATTATTTCGGGGCCGGAAAATAAACCTCATATTAGTCGTTGACGGCCTGAATGCCTGGCAGGGGCTCAACCAAATCGTTTAACTCTTCCAGCTGGCCTTCCAGTTCCAAATAGGCTTCCCTGAGTTCGTCTTCCATTTCCTGGTTCGTCTGCCACATCCCCCGCCGGATGGCTTCCAAAAGCTTGTCCAGAATATTTTGCAGGGCGTAGGGATTGACTTCCTTCATCCACTTAGCCATTTCCGGATCCAAGGCCCAAGCCCGGGCCGCTTTTTCGTACATCCAGTCGTCTATTACCTCGGCTGTGGCGTCCCAGCCTAATATGACGTCCATCATATGGGAAATGTCTCCGGCCCCTTTGTAGCCGTGCCTCTTTAGGCCGTTTAACCACTTGGGATTAACAAGCCGGGCTCTTAGCACTCTTTTGGCTTCCTCAAAGGTGCTCTTTACTTTGACCCTCTGGGGGTCGGAACTGTCTCCGACAATAGACAGAGGATAGGTGCCCCGGACCGATTTGGCCGCCGTGATTAATCCTCCGTAATAGTTATAATAATCGGTACAGGAAAGCATGTCGTATTCCCGGGAGTCTTCATTTTTTACCGTCACGTCCATGCGGGCCAGATTGCGTTTAAAAATCTCCGGCCTTACAAGACCGTGACTGCCCCGACCGTAAGCATGGGCCGAATAACGGATATACTCGTTGGCCAGATCGTCCTGAGTCTCCCATTTCTTCGTTTCCACCAGCTCGGCCACCCCGGCTCCGTAAGTTCCCGGCGGGCAGCCGAAAACTCTGAACGTTGCTTCCCGAAGAGCTTCTTCTTCGGATTTGCCTTCGGCCAAATATATAGCCCGGTCCACTTCCACGTGCCGGCGGATATAGTTCGATTCCACCGGTTCCGACAAAGCGGCCGCCATCTGAACGGCTTCGTCCAGTCTTTCCACCAGATTGGGAAAGGAATCCCGAAAAAATCCGCTTATTCTGGGGGTTACGTCAATGCGCGGCCTCAAGAGTTCGGCCAGAGGGATGACTTCCAGTCCGTCCACGACCCCGTCTGTCCGCCAGACAGGCTTCAAGCCAAGAAGATAAAGGATTTCGGCTATGTCATCCCCCTGGGTCCGCATGGTCGTAGTTCCGTAGACAATAATGCCGACATTTTCCGGATAACGGCCGTTATCTTTTAAAGCTCTTTCAATTAAAGCGTCCCCTAAAGCTACTCCTATTTTCCAGGCCGCCCGGGAAGGGACTTTCCTGGGGTCAACGGAGTAAAAATTCCGGCCGGTCGGCAGAATGTCGGCCTGACCACGGCTGGGAGCGCCCGAAGGCCCAGGCCGGACGAAACCGCTTTTTAAAGCCGCCGACACGGCGTCTATTTCTTCGGAACACAGGCGGATATTGGGGACCAGTTCACGGGCCGCCCAGGTCAGGACCTCGGTTACGTCGTAATTTTTCTGGCCCAGTTCCTTTTCCGCTAAATCAGGGGCAGCGGCTGGGTCGAAATCCTTTTCAGCCAGAGCTTTGACGAGATTTAAAGCCCTTTGGTGGGCGCCGGCTATCAGCTGTCCGCCTGACAGACCGCCAAATTCCGGTAAGACTTTACCCCGGTTTTTCAGCAGGAGATCGTAGTCAAAACCGGCAGCTTTAACCAGCGTTTCCCGGAGCGACGGAATAGAACCGTTTTTAATTCTGGTCAGCTGGACCACAAACTCGCTCAAACGGTCTCCTTCCGGCGTCTGCCCCAGCACGTGAAGACCGTCGGCAATCATAGTGTCGGACAGTTCATGACAATAGGCGTGAAGCTTGGCCAAAAAATCCCCAAACTCTTCGGCCGAAGGTTCAGCGGTTTCCAGATCCTTATCAAGATTAGCGGCTACCGCAGCTTCCCAGATAGCCTGACGCAAAGAGTCTGTTTTACTGGGATCGCCTAAAACGGCCTGATTGTACTCGGCCACAGCCGCTTCTATTTTGGCCAAATCGTCGTAGAGATCGGCGTTGGTGGAAGCCGGAGTCAGATGGTCGACAATGCAGCAGTAAGATCTCCTTTTGGCCTGGGTGCCTTCGCCGGGATCGTTGATGATGTAAGGATAAATATTGGGCAGTTCCATAATGGCCAGATCCGGCCAGCACTCCCTGGACAGACCTAAAGCTTTGCCGGGCATCCATTCCAAAGAGCCGTGCTTACCGACGTGGACTACGGCCTGAGCCCCCCAGACATCCCGGAGCCAGCGGTAATGGGCCGTATACTGGTGGGGAGGCGGAATTCTCAAATCGTGATATTTCTTCTCAACCGATTCAAACTTACCCCTGGTCGGCTGGATGGTCACAAAAACATGGCCGTCGGGAAACCCGGCCATGAACATCCGGCCGTTATGGACAAAAAGCTCCCCTGGCAGTTCGCCCCACAATTCTTCCTGATCGGCCCGGTTCCGGGCCGGAATCTCCTCGGACCACTTCTGGTAAAGCTCCGGCCCGGCCTGGGCTTCGGCTCTGGCGGCCATCTGTTCCGGGGTCAGCCACCTTTGGTCTGACGTCAGTTTACCGACAATAGTGTGGGCCAGAGAATCAGGTTCAGAAAATGTATTTTCAACCCAGTAGCCCTCATTTTGCAGAGTGGTCAGAATCCGGCTGACGGAGGCAAAACTGTCCAGACCGGCGGCGCAGCCGATCCGGTCGTTTCTGGGGGGATAGTGATGAAAAATAACGGCAATCTTCCGCTCCTGAACCGGAGTGCGGCCCAGCCGGCCCCAGTTTATGGCCAGACGGGCCAGCTTGGCCGTTCTTTCCTGATCCGGCACCAGAGAACTGACCAGACCGTGGGTGATGGGATCAATTCTGTTTTCCTCCTTAAAACACAAAGGCACGGTAATGAGCTTCCCGTCAAACTCGGGCATGGCCGCCGAATGGGTCACTTCCATGGTCGACAGACCCTGCCAGCTGTCGGCCCAGGTCGCCCGTGGCGTATAGGAGCAGATGCCCTGAATAACCGGAACCCCCAGCTTGGGCAGAACCGGCTTGTAAGTCTGGTCCATGAGGTTCATGGACATGCTCATGAGATCTAAGACCACGTCGACCCTGGGTCGGCCGTTTTCATCCAGAAAATACTGGTCAACGATCGCCCCGGTGCCGGGATTACCCAGTTCGACATCCCGGTAGCGCATATGGAATAACGGCAGCGCGTTGGCCCCGTTTTCCTCAATGGCTCTGATGGCCGCATCGACGTAGTCGAGATTGCCGTTAACCCAGTATGTGTGATAGAACCACAGACCCACGGTGACCTTGTTGGGATCAATTTTTTTGGCCAGATACTCGCCTAACGGCACCGGCCCGGGAAAATCCGGGTGGTAAATCCCGTCAAACGGCTGCTTATGGGGCTCCTGGTAATCCCAGAGCTCGTCGGGCCGCACGTGATTATGGAGGCGGGCTAAAAAATTACGGATATTCTGCCGGCCCCCGTAGTTTAAATACCTCCGGCACTCTTCCCAAATAGGACCAGGGTCGGGACACAGTTCCAGAACCGCAGCCAGGGATTCGGCGTCCCCGCTCGACGGCTGACCGTGGATCAATGGACGGGGATCGTCCGGGCCCAGCGCCTCCAGGCCTTCTTTTAAAGCCTTAAAAGCCGGAAAAAAATCCCGCCCCCCATGCATAGCCAAAACGACGGCCTGGCTTTTTAAAGCCTGACGGGCAAACTCTTTCTGCCTGGCCTGATCGAACAGCTGGGACTGGGTGCGGGCGTAAACTTCAATCGTCCGGCCTTCCTTCATAAGGCCGGAAACGGCCGAAGACAGAGCCGGAATGTCAAAACCGCCGGAACTGAAATAGGTCACTTTAAAGTCGGACATGGAGTCTCCTGTGGGAGGATCAAAATTCCTGGCCAATTGAGGCATTCAGGCCAAAAAAAACCCGAATCGCCTTTGATCCGGGATGTCCCATTTTCATCACCAGGAGACCTTATTCCTCCTGATTTGTGTCCAGTAGACCGGGAGGCAAGGCCAGAGCGGCCGCCTGATCCTCAAGGTGTCCGCCCCAACGGAACAGGCAGGTCTTCTGGCTCCCGGATCATACCTTAGACCCGCCTTCCCGGCTAACGCCAGTGGCCATGTTGGGTCAAAGTCCCCGTTTACAGCGGTGGGCCCGCCTGCGAATTACACGCAGTTCCCTATTAAGTCTCAGTCAACACCTGTTCCTGAATTCTTAGGCTACAACAAAACAGAGGATGTTTCAAGAAGGAAATGACCGGAGGGCGCACCTGAAAATTATCCTTTTTGGAATTGGAAATAGTGTTTATTTTACCAAATTGGCGATAATATGTATAATGCGGGAAGGGGGGCATTAGAAGGCGGAGCCTATACCCCGAAAAACCGAAGCCCCTGTTTGTTCAGGCCAGGATATGTTAACTCTTAAGCGGCGGGCTGCCAGTAAAACCACAGAAGTCCGCCTGTCCGAACGGGCTGACTATGTTTTAAAAAACACTGAAGGACTTCAGGACTCAGAAATCACCTCTTTGTGCCGGACACGGCCGAGTGCCGCCGCCAAATGGAGAAAACTGTTCATTCCTCGCGGGATTGACGGACTTTATGACGGCCGTCGACAGGGCAAGCCTCCTGAGTATCCTGTTGATGAGACCCGAAAGTCTGTACTGGAACTGCTGGGACAGACTCCCCCGAAAGGCCAGGCCGCCAGGGACGGGAACGCTGCCGTCAAAGAACTTGAAATCAACAAGAATAAAGTCTGGCAGGTTCTGAGACAAGAGGGGATTCATCTCCAAAGGCAAAGGACTTGGTGTGTCAGCACCGGCCCGATGTTTGCCGCCAGGGCCGCTGATATTGTTGGTTTGCACTTAGATCCGCCTGAAAAGGCCTTGATTCTGTCTGTTGACGAAAAGCCAAGTATTCAGGCTGCAGAGAGGCCGTCATGACATGTGATGACAAAAAACCGTCAGATAGTCAGAGGGATTAAAAGCGCCTGCAAACGCCATGGCGCTGTTAATTTATTCGCTGCCCTTGAAATTGCTGCAGGGGCAGCAAAGGCTGAGGCAACTTAGAAAAGCAACGAGCTGTTTTTTTGGAATTTATGGATCAAATAGCGACTGGGATCCCTGAGGATGCGGAAGCACATGTGATATCAGACAATTACTGCACCCGCTAGTTTTTAAGCACCCCTGGCCGGAAATTATTTTCCAATGGGACATGTTTATGGCGGATAAGAAAGACCAAAAGCCGACTGGCGACAATCTAGCCGGCGTGGAATTCATTGATGATTTTATAAGGCCTCAATATCTCCATTTTAAAAAATATTTGGGGGACTTTCTGCCTTTAACAGTCGCGGCAGGGAACACCCTTTCGGGAGTCCCCCCGCACGAATCCCTGCGGACACACTCAAGGGCACCTGGAAAGAATCTGAACCTGCCCGAGGCGGCGCCACTACCGGGCGCCGCGCAGTACTGAAAATAACCATTGACCACTCTCCGCAGCCGCTCCCCGGCCAGCTCAATCTTTCAATTGATTAGCTTCCTCGACTCTTCCTTTAGTGATAGCAGCTTGGCTCTACATCTTTTATCAATTGTTACACTTTTCAGCTTAAACTTCCGATTCAGCCCGGCCACCGCACATATGTGCGTAAATTCCAGAAAATCGAAAGTCTCAGGTTTTCCTTCGCCGCGTCTGCGGCGGTTCTCCGCCGCAAACCTCCCAAACTCAATGAGCCTGGCCTTATCGGGATGCATGGTCAGTTCAAACTTCTCCAGCCGCTCTTTAAGGGCTTCCTTAAACCTGACGGCATCGTCTTTATACTGAAAACAGACAGCAAAGTCATCGGCGTACCGGACAAAGTTAACCTCGCCCCGCGCCATATTCTTTCTGTAATGGTTAACCCTGAAGTTCAGAGATCTCACTGCTCCTGTCAATAGAACTTCCGCCATGCCGGGTTCCCTGACGCCGCAGGGGCCTCAAACAACTCGCGACTAATGCTGTCAGAGGTGTCGCCTTCCATTTAATTGCACAACATCGGCACCCCAATCGAATTATTTCGGCGCTCAGTCAGCCAGCCTGGTTTTCCGCTGCTAACGCTTCACCGCTCCCTCAAAGGACAAATAAACTCTATAACATCAAATAGATAAGCGGCACAGAGTTCGTGGTCAATGCGGTTCGCTCCTCCTTTCATTGGAGGAACATGCCTAACTTGGGGGAAATGCCCCAATGTCTGACTCACCCTCAGTTCCAGTGCAGCTTACGCAGTCGCTATCGCAATTAAAATAATGCAATGTCAATACTCATTTTGCGGTAAGGATAAAAAAATTTAATTCCTCAATGTCCTTAAGCGGTACGATGATTAGCATTTATCAAAATTATCCGCCGGAGCAATACTCCGATTTATTCTAATAAACAAAGAGGTCTCTGGCTTATTTCGCGTTAAATCACCGCGACAGGCCTCGGTTCCTTGCATCGTCTGTTAATGGCTATAGGATATTTTTTGGAAGAGACAAATTTTCTGGATTATGTAAATTAATTTCCATGCTAAAATTTTGCGGAATAATTTTCATTGACGGCTTTCTTCACATAACACCAACTGCTTAAGACATTTCGCAGGCCCCATAATAACCACGTTAACTGCCAGCAAGCTCTGGCTTGCTAATGACTTGGTTTTCAATCATTTGCCTGAACGCGCTAGGTTTGGACACGCTTTCAAAATGGAAAATCTTCGTTAAGAGTAAGGTCTTCACTTTCGACCTTGACAGGTTGGACGGCAGTCTGCTGGACCAGAAGGCCTTGCACCCGGATGGCACTGAACGGGCGGACTGGACAGACGTTTTGGCAAGCCCCGCAACCGATACAGAATTCCTTTTTGATATCGGGTTCTTCATCTCCGTAAAGGCCCGTAATCATCCTGACCGCTCCGGTCGGACACATCTCCGCGCAGGCTCCGCAACTTGTCCTGTTTTTGATGACTACGCACTCTTCCCTTTCAAAATAAACCATGCCCAGTCGGGAAATATGCTTTTCCTCCACCGTCATGCCGATCAAAGCACCGGTAGGGCAGATCGTCGTGCAGAGTGTGCAGTCATACTGACAGAACCCATTGTAGGGGTTTAAAACGGGACGCGCCCACAGAGAAGGGCTGTTTTCCCCGCTTGGAATCAGGACCTCGTTGGGACAGACTATGATGCAGCTGTGGCACAGGCTGCAGTGGGCGTTCAGATGCGCCAAAGATAAGGCTCCCGGAGGAAGAACTGGAGCGGTTTTCGGAGGATAGAAGGATTTGGCGCGTATGCTGGCCGGGGTCAGATAAGTTCCAGCCGCCAGAATTACCAAGGGCAATTGATGCAAAAAAGGCCGCCTCAGAGGGAGACTGGCCGGGGGGAGTGTTCCCCAGGTCAGGGATCGGTTAGGGCAGACAGACAGACAGTCCAGACACAGTACACACCGGCTTCGGTCGATGTTCTGTTCATTTCCGTCTATTGCCGAGGTCCGGCAGACTTGGCTGCAGACGCCGCATCTCAAACATTGGTTTTGGTCAAATTTAAGATGATATTTAGTTGCGGAGCTTAAAATCCTCAAAATAAAGCCGGCGGGGCACAGACTATTGCAAAATGCCCGTCCTCGGCAGGCGGCCAGTATGATGACCGCAAAAAGTAAAATGCTAGGACCTGGGTAAAAGAGGCTTTTGGAGACAAAAAGACTGTAAGGCTCCAGCAAGCCGAAGGGAATGTTCAATCCAAGCCATAAAAGGATCAAGACCAGGAAAGGGACAATCATCCTGGACTTTTTGGCTGGTTTGTAGGCAAATTTCTGCTTGGAAATTACGCCTCTTAAAAGGCTGACCATATCCATCAAGGCACCCATGGGGCACAGTCCCGCGCAGAAAAAACGCCCGAACAAAAGAGTAAGGACGGACATAACGGACACAATGACTACAAATTTCTGACTGCCGTTCGACATCATGGCAGCTGTCAGCTGCCCGAACTGGAGCTTGGGGAGGATTTGGAGGACTTCTTCCATGGAGGCCGGATAGAGGAGGGCCGCCACGAACAGCGCCAGAAGAGCATAGGCAATCAGACGGCGGATCCTCGCTGGGGTACGGCGCAATTTTTGATGAGAGGAGGACAACTTCTAGGCCGTCAGCCTTTGAATGTTCAGACTGTTCAGGTCGGCCGCCCCCATGCCGATTCTGGCTGCCTCTTCAATGTACTTCGGAGCTTTTAGACCCGCTGTCTCCAGAAGCCTGGCTGCTGCCGAGTCGGCCGCCACCGGATCCTGAGAGACGATCATCATCTGACTGGCCAGATACTGGGAATCTCCGTGGCCACGGGGACCGCCGGAGACCATGATTCGAGAGGCGTCAATGATATTGAGAGTTGGTTTTTTGTACAAGAGAAGTTCCGGAATGGTTTCGTCAAGCCCGTTACGGTGAAGAGGCCGTCGGTCCCAGACGGCTCCCATGAGGTTTTTCATGGCTGCCGTCATTCTGGCTCCGCCGTGATGCTTCAAGATCGGTACATTTAAAATGACGTCCGCTTCGAGGTACAGTTCATGATACTGAATTTCCTTCAAAGTCGTTTCCCCTGGGATTACGACCTTTTGGAAATAACTCTCGGTATTGGCCGGAGCGACTGTGGCGCCGGCCTCCTGAGCTGATTTTTCCAGTCCGGAAACCCGATAGGCATCGGCCCAGTTGTCGCAGGTATTGTCGAAAACGTAAACCTTTTTGGCACCAAGATTCAGAACGTTTTTAACAATATGGGACAAAAGCCCAGGATTGGTGTTGGCAGCACCGGCAGGATCCACCGCCCAGGCCATGTTAGGCTTGATCAGGACGGTCTGACCGTTTTTGACGAACTGACCCAAACCGCCCAAGGCCTCCAGGCTTCGATCAAACATGGCGGTCAGGTCGGTTCCCTTGGTGGCCACTAAATCCGGAAAACCCTGTGCCCTGAGGCTTTTGGAGGGCAAGGGACCCAAGCCGGAATTGAGGCCTATGGCCAGGGCTCCGCCCGCCAAGGTTTTCATAAAAGCTCTTCTGTTCATGAGGCGTTCTCCCTGATTGCAACCGTAAAAGCCGCCAAATGTTTCCGGCCAGATCTGACTTGATATGACAGAAAAAATGAAATTTTAGGGAATTATAATGTCGGACTGAGTTTTCTGTCAGACGGGCGAAATTGCGGAACTGATAACTGACCGGCATCTGACTGCGGACAGACAGGTTTGTGCTCGCCTGCTTTAAGGTAAGCGGCCATCCGCCATTGAGCATTATTTTACCTTTTACCTTTGACCGTCAATGCTGAAAAGATGTCACGATAGGTCCGGACGGTCTCAGCCGACAGCTGGACTCCATCATTTTTGGCTTGAAGTTTTTCGGCCACTGTTTGGAAGCAGTCGGAAGGATAAAAAAAATCCAGCCAATCCTGGGGAAGCCCTTCTTCAGCGATTGGCCCCATTTTCAGGGATGCTGGCGCACTGGTCGGACTGACTTCCGGCATCAATAAAAGACGGATGGCTTTCATTGGAATAATCCTGGTTATTAAGGGACCCGGTTCAGCCGAGACTGTGGCCAAAATTATTCTGCAGGCGGCGGCTGATTTCTGTCAAGATCGAAAATACCTTATTTCAGTAATTACTGGAAGATATAATTGGCTCTGATTATTGCCTGTTTCTCTCTGCCCTCCCAAGCCATGTCCAGGGCTTTTATAAAGACTTACAAAGTATTTTTTGAAGCTTGACAATTGCCTCCGATTTTTCATTGAATTGAAATAATAAAATGTTCAATCAACATGGAATAGAAAAATTAAAAGTATAATTATATCCAACAGTTTATCTTAACGAGGCAATAGACTAAATCCAAAATTAACCTGCCGTTATGGCAAAAAATATTATGAAGCGGTCAATATTTCGGCGCCATATGGCTGTCCCATTTTTTCAGAACTGACGTCTGGCCACGCCTCTTAAGAAACAAGCCAACACATTGACTATTGCCACGGCATGAAATTCTGAGAATGCTGCAAACCGTTGCCGCTGCATCAATTTCAGCTGATACCCTTTGGCATAACCAACTTTGTCGTGGTCAAATAATTTATTTATTTTCTTTGAGCATTTTGCATTAATTTAAGAATCTTGTGGATATTTGAATTGGACGTGTCGCTTAAATAATATAGGAAAAATCATTTTGCATATCATTTAGATACTTCCGCGTCTCATATATTACTTCGGCGGATAATTTTGATAAATCATAAACACCGTACCATTTAAGGATATTGTGGAATTAAATTTTTATCCTTACCACAAACAGAGAATAGATATTGCATTACTTTTTTGGTCAGGAAAGGCAGTTTCATAGCTCATTAAGCAGCGTTTTAATGTAAATGTTGCTGCAAGGACTGTCGGGGATTATTTGAAACGATGGGATTTTACACCGCAACGCCCTGTAAAAAAGGCATATGAACAAGACCCTGAAAAGGTGAAGCAATGGTTTGAGTATTTTGAGGATATTAAAAGACGGGTAACGTCAAATGGTTATCAGATATATTTTGCTGATGAATCAGGCATACGCACAGAAGATCATTAGACCAGGTCATATGCGCCGAAAGGGCAAACGCCTGCAATTAAAAGCAGCGGAAAAAGATTAAAATTAAATATTATTTCTGCAATTTCTCCTAGTCTCCTAGTGGTTTGATGAAGTATATGACATATTTAGAGCCTATGACAGCTAAATTGTTCATCAAATTCATGAACAATATTATTAGGAATTCAACAAAAAAAGTTTTTCTTGTCGTTGACAACCTGAAAGTTCATCACGGAAAACTTGTTCAAGCATGGTTAAAAGAGCAATCCAAAAAATTGAGCTTTTTTCCCTTCCGCCATATTCACCAGAGTTAAATCCTGATGAGTATTTGAACAGTATTATAAAAAATATAATACAGAGTCTGCCGCAAGCCCATTCGCAGGATGAACTGAATTCAAATGTACAAATAATTCTTAAACAATTGCAAAATGATCATTCAAAAATTGGAAAAATTTTTGACCATGATAAAATCATATACGCGAAGGTTAAGGTGAAACAGAAGAATAAATAGATTCTCATAATTATCCGCCGGGGTAATAATGGGTGAAGCTTTTGAGCAATTTTTAGGAGCACGTTTGCGTACAGGGTACTCTTCATCGCTATTGATTTTCCAATTGCGACCGATTTTCTGCGCTATGTTAAAAGCTCCGCCGCGTTCAGCCATGCGATGCAGGGTATCACCGCTTTTTCCATGTATTTTCGCGTATTCGGCAAGTGACATGAGCATTGCGATCCTCCTGTAATTCTTAAACTTATTGAAGTATTACCTCGGCATTTAATTCTGAGAATACAATAATACCGTTTATATTACAGGCTTTGGGCTAATCCTCTCAGAGTTTCGTGCCGTGGCAATCTACACGGTGCCGTGCGTAAAGTCAAGCTATTTTTGAAACCCTTTAATAAATATTGCAACGGGCGGAGATTCCTCGGAAAAAACGTCTTTGATAAAACAGTCCCAATGGCCTGTTCACAGGCTTTACTGGTAAAATCCTTCAAAAATCATCCCAGGAGCAGTCAGGCTAATCCGCCCCAGGTTCAGTTATTACCTCGTCCTCGTCAGTCCGGCTGAAATTTTGCAAAAGTGTCTGATCACCTGAATCGGCAGAAATTAACTCTTCGCCGGCTTCCTTATAGTCTGACCGGCTGTCAAAGGCGGCCATTACTTCTTCCTCTTCCCGGTTCAAGGCGTCTTCCGAGTCACTGGCCAAATCCGCCAGAGCTTCCTGATCCACCCCGTCTTCTTCCTGACCGGCCAGGAGGCTTTTAGCGTTCCTGAGATAATTTTCAAAAGACAGACAGCACATCAGCCGGCCGCAGACCCCTGAAATCTTGGCCGTATTTAAGGATAAATTCTGCTCTTTGGCCATTTTGACCGAAACCTGGCAAAAATTATTCAAAAAACTTGAGCAGCAGAAACAGCGGCCGCACATGCCCAGACCGCCCAATTTCAGAGCCTCCAGGCGCACCCCGATCTGGCGCATCTCTATCCGGGTCCGAAAACGGCTGACCAGCTCTCTGACCAGCTGCCGGAAATCAACCCGCTCTTCGGCCGTGTAGTAAAAAATCGTCTTAAAGTTATCTAAAGTAACTTCCACCGCCACCAGTCTCATCTGGAGACCCAGATTGGTGATGCAGCTCTGGCAGTAAGCGTAGTCATCGCGTTCTTTAAGCTGGTTTTCAGCCTGCCTCGTTAAATCCTCCGAGGTGGCCAGACGGAGAATCCGGCGATCATCCGGCAGAAACAGTCTTTTCTGGCCCTGATTAGCCGGCCAGATAATAGGTTTCGAGGTCACCAGGCCAATCCTCAAAGTGTCAGTCTGCCGGACGACTACCCAGTCGCCGATATCCAGATTCAGGTCACCGGCTTCAAACGTCTGAATCTGGCCGCCGAACCTGACCCGGACGTGGACCGTCTTCTGGCAGGGCAAAGTCCTTGGTCTTTGGGCTTCATCCTCCCATTTTATTTTGTGGCTGCGCCGCGCTTGGGGCTCGCGGAACCGGGCCGGATTTAAAGGCGAAGACTTTCCTGTTTCAGAAATTTTTTCTCCCATGGACAGATCCTCATACCTTTCCAGCCGCCTGAGCCTTACCAAACTGATCAGGCCGACAGGTTCATTTTGGCTTAGCTGGACCGACTGCCCCGGACACGTCACGTGTCAGGACACTCAGCCAGAAATCGGCCAGCACTATCTCAGGTCTTATGTTGCGGTTTAAGCTGTAATCCAGCTGATCAATGGCTGACAAATAAAATCCGAACTGTTTCATATCCAACTGAGACGCCCATTTCCTCTGAGCCGGAGTCGGCGGCGGCCCTTCCATCTTAGTTTTGTCCGAAGTGGCTGCGTAAACGACCGTATCCCGCCACCACAGGCGCATAAACGTCACCAGAGAAGTTAAATAGGCCCGCCGGAGGCCGCCGGTGGGGGCCGGCCCCGGCGGCGAATCTTCGGTCTTTTTCTTAGACTCATCCTGCTCGGTTTTCCGGTGTTTTTCCAGTTCCTCCAAGACCCCTTCCGACCATTCCGTGACCGCTTTAATCCCGGCCGCCGCGCCTCCCAGGCCCAGACCCCAGAGACGGTCTAAAGCCGTCCATCTGGTCCAGGTTTCTTCGGGATCCATGGTTAAAGCCGCCCCTAAAGCTCCCCCGGCCAGACCGGTCATAAGTTCGGCTCTGGGCCCGGATAAATTTCTTTTTTCTTTTAAGGCCAAAAGCACCCTGGCCCGTTCCAAAGGCGGCACCCGCAATCTGACACAGCGGGAAACCAAGGTATTCATGACCCGGGACTCGGAAATGGCCGTCAAAATCAGGATCGTGGCCGGAGCCGGTTCTTCCAGGGTTTTTAAAAGGGAACTGCCGCCGACCTCCTGAAAGCAGTCTGCTTCCCTGATGACGGCCACCCGCCTTTTCCCCTCAAAAGGCCGGTAGCTTAAATTCTGCCGCAGTTCCCGGATATCATCTATGGCAATGATCTGGGCCGCGCCCCGAGGCTGACAGACCATAAAATCAGGGTGATTGCCCTGGGCTATCTTCTGGCAGCTCAGACACTCGCCGCAGGGGGAACCGTCGCCGCCTGGATTAACGCAATTTAAAGCCTTGGCCAGATCCACAGCCAGAGTAAACTTACCGCCTTTGGCCGGTCCGGTTAAAAGCAGGGCGTGGGGAAAGCGTCCGCTTTTTATAATCCGCCCCAATGTACCTTTGAGGTCTTCCAGACCCAGTAAACTCCACGCCATCAGAATAAAAACTCGCCTTTGTCCGTGAACCTGAACTCGCCAGCCGGATCAGTTTTATCGGCCGGAGATTTAACTTCAGACTGGGGGGCCTTATTTTCAGGACCGGCTGTAATTTGGGATTCATTCCAGTCCCCGCCCCACTTCTCCGTTCCCGGAGTTTTGTAAAAATATTCCCCCAAAAGCTTATTATAAGAAGTCCACTGGCCGGTCTCACGGGGCCCCTGACCCGGTGAGGCAGGATTTTCGTTCAGCTCCTGTTCCTGACGGATAAAAGCGCCTATCCCGTTTAATTTGCCGTCCAGGTCGTCTAACTGGTGCAGGGCTATGGCCTCCAAAATCTTAGGCTTCTGGGGTGAGCCTAAATTGGGCTCACCGTGGTGACTGACCAGAAGATGCTGGAGCAAAAGGAGCTTTTCGGCCGGAAAATCAGTAAGTTCCGACGCAACTTCTTTTAAAAACTCAGCCCCTAAATAAAGGTGCCCCAGCAGCCGGCCCGGCGTGGTGTAATCAGCGGCCGGACCCTGGGAGAACTCCCAGACTTTGCCGATATCGTGGAGAATGGCCCCGGAGACCAGCAGGGAAGAATCCAGAACCGGACCGTAATGTCCGGCCACCATTTCGGCCATTTTGGCTACCGAGACCGTGTGCTCAAGCAGTCCTCTCTGGTAGGCGTGATGAAAAGCTTTGGCCGCCGGACCGGACCAGAACATTCCGGTTTTGGGGTGGCGCAGAGCTTTTTGGGTAATAAGCTTATAGTCGGGATCTGTCATCCCGGCCAAAATACCGTCCAGCTCCAGGGTCAAGCTCTCTAATGATCTCCGGGAACAAATCACATAGTCGTCGGCGCTAACCTCAGCCCAGTCAACGGGCTCAGCCCAGCGGACGATCATCTGGAGCTGGCCCTGGTAAAGTTGGACCTGACCCTGGACTTGAGCTACCGTGCCCGCCGCCAGCCTGACTTTAAGCTGATCGGCGCTGTCCCAGACTTTGGCGAACAACGAGCCGGTCCGGTCAGTCAAAACCAGATTCAAATAAGGAACCCCCCGGCTGGAAATCTGCCGGGAGCAAACTTTAACTAAAAGAGGCAGACTGACTTCCTGACCTGGAGCCAGATTCTCCACAAATAAATTTTTCTCTAAAGCCACTGTCTACCTCTTGTGTCAACACATAGTAGCGTCTTTATACCAAAATAGCCCTAAAATAGCTAACCTTGAGCAGGACAGTTTCTGGACATGTTACTTATCCGCCAAAATGACCGGTTTTAGCCCCTGAATTCTGTCCCGAATCGGACCTGAAATAGCTTCCTGAACTAATTTATCATACCCTCAGTTTCCCCAGAAGATCCCTTCAAAAAAGCGCCGACAATATTCTGAGTTTTTTTGCCAAAATACCTTCCATATGGTATAAAGGCTTATTTCTCCAGCACCGGCCGGAGCAACCCCCTGTGACCCTATTGAGTTATGACCCGGACTACCTCCAGCCTCCGGGTCTTCATTTTTCCGAAGATTCTGTCCTCCTGGCCTTGCGGGCGCCTAAATTTCTCCCTAACGGCCGGGCGGCCGATCTGGGCTGCGGCTGCGGGGTGGTGGGGCTGGAAGCTTTAAATAAAGCTCTGCTTTTGGGGATAAAAAAACTATTTTTTATAGAAAAAAACTTCATTTTTGAAAAATATCTGGCTTTTAATATTAAAAATTCCCAACATTTAGCCAGACTGACACCTGTCTGGTCCGACTGGCGTGATTTAACCCCGGACAGTTTGGGCGGCTCATTAGATTATATTATTTGTAACCCGCCCTGGTTTCCGGTCAAGTCCAGGATGAGCCCCAATTATGACCGAAGACTCCAGCGCCAGGAACTGGCCGGGGATTTGGGGGATCTTTTAAAAACCGTGTCCGTTCTGTTAAGACCGGGCGGATCCTGTACCATAGCCTGGCCGGGGATAAGGCAGGACAGCTTAATCAGGCTTTTATCCCGAACCGGAGATTTAAAACTTTCACGGGCGGACATAGTAACCCGTAAAGGCGGACATCTTCTTCTGGCCTCTGTTCGGAAAGACCCTGGACCCTTTTGACTTAGGAACTTATATGTTTGATTTTAACCCCCAAAGGCTGGCCGTAATAGTCCCGTTTCTGCTTATGGGACTGACCTGCCATGAATACGCTCACGGCTGGGCAGCCAACCGCCTGGGAGACGATACGGCGGCCAGAGCCGGCCGTCTGACTTTTAATCCTTTCAAGCACATGGATCTCTTAGGCACTCTGGTCTTACTGATGACCAGTTTTATCGGCTGGGCCAAGCCGGTTCCGGTCGATCCCCGGAATTTCCGCAATCCCATGCGGGACATGTCTCTGGTGGCTCTGGCCGGTCCGGCGGCTAATTTTATCCTGGCCTTTATTCTGGCCATGGGCTTCAAGCTGGGTTTTTTTGAGTGGTTTTTGGCCCTGTTCCCCTCCTGGGCGGCCGAACCTCTGGCCAGCATGTGTTTTTTAGGGGTTTTAATCAATCTGGGGCTGGCCATTTTCAACATGATTCCCTGGCCGCCCTTGGACGGCTTCAATATTGTGGCCTATTTCCTGCCGTCCAGGCTGGTCTATGAAATTCACCGCTACAGTTTTATCGGCTTTATTATTCTTTTGATCATGTCCGCCACCGGAATGCTGAGACCGATCATCAGCCCCATATTTACTTTTTTCGCCAAAGTGCTTCTTTCCTGATGCCTGATTCACTGCACATAACCCTGGAAGTCCAGGACGGCATTTACGAGGGGCCTCTGGATCTGCTGCTCCATCTGATTGACAAAAATAAAGTCGATATCAATGACATTCCCATGTCTTTGATCACCGGGCAGTACTTAGAATATCTTGATTTGATGGACCGGACGGATTTGGATGCAGCCGGAGATTTTTTAGTCATGGCCGCCACTTTAACTAATATAAAAAGCCGCCTTCTGCTGCCCAGACTGGAAATAGAAGGCCAGCCGGCCGAAGATCCCCGGGAGGAACTGACCGGACCGCTGCTTGAGTACGCCCAGATGAAATCCGTGGCCCAGGTTCTGGACCAAAGGCCGGTTTTAAACAGGGATGTCTTTACCCGGGGCGAAAACGAGGAGGCCGGGGACATCAGCTTTATTGATAACCGCATCCAGTCGACTCTGTTCGATCTCATCCAGGCCTGGCATGAACTGGCCAGCCGGCAGGAAAAAGAAGAAACCCTTTTGCAGTTTAAGATAGAAACCAAAACTATCGGCCAGAGACTGGCCGAAATAAGAGCCTACCTTCTGGAAATAAAAAGTTCCAACTTTCGGGAACTGGTCCGCCAATCCCAGAACGCCCTGGAAGTGGCTTTAAGTTTTCTGGCCATTTTGGAGCTGGCCAGGACCGGTTTCCTGCGCCTGTACCAGCAGACGGAAACCGATTTTACCGGACCCAGAATGTGGCTGGCCGATCCCGAGGCCAAGACTCTGGAACCAGAGCAGCTGGATTACCGGTAATAATATATCCGATTTAATTAGCAGGAATTGAAAATGCTGCCTTTAAAGACCATTGTCGAAGGACTTCTGTTTGTGGCCGACGGACCTTTAAGCCTGGAAAAACTGGCCGAAGCAGCCGCCGATAACATAAGTACTGAAAGTATAGAGCAGGAGGTGGAAAGCCTGATTAACGAGTACGATGACCTGAACCGGGCTTTTTCCCTAAGTCTCGTGGCCGGCGGTTATCAGTTCCGGACCAAGCCCGGCCTGGCGCCTTACGTTTTAAGGCTGAAGAAAAAAACGGCCCACACCCTGTCCCGTTCGGCCACCGAAACTCTGGCCGTTATCGCTTACCGCCAGCCTATTTTAAGAGCCGAGGTGGAAAAGATCCGGGGCGTGGACTCCGGGGGGGTGATTAGGACCTTATTGGAAAAAGATCTTATTAAAATAACCCGGCGCGATGACAATCTGCCCGGACGACCCATGCTATACGGGACCACGGACAGATTTCTGGAAACATACGGGCTTTCTGATCTGAAAGCTCTGCCGACCGTGGAAGAGATAGAAAAACTGGAACCCAAAGATACCCGGACGCTGTTTTAACAATCCGATTGCGATTTAGGCTCCGGCCTAAAAATCTTTAACCAGCGCTATTTCCTGGCAGTTGGGGTAATGGACACAGTTAAAGCATACCGACCAAATCTTCTGGGGCAGAGTATCCAAAGCCACCTGACGGTAGCCGAGTTTTTCGAAAAATTCCGGGACATAGGTCAAGACAAACATCCTCTGGACCCTTAAAGCCCGGGCTTCAGTCTCAAGAGCCAAAGTCAAATCACGGCCCAGGCCGTGACCCCGGAACTCCTCGGGTACGGCCAAAGAGCGGACCTCGGCCAAATCTTCCCAGGCCACCTGAAGAGAGGCCGTGCCGGCCAGAACTGCCGGCTTATCTTTCTGTTTGGCCACAAAAAGAGTCTGGACCATCTCGTAAAGGTTGGCGTAGCTCCGGGGCAGCAAAAGGCCTTTCTGGGCCAGGAGCCTTAACAGCAGATAAATATCCGGAATATCATCGACCCGGGCCTTGCGAAGTTCAAACATATTTTTAGTCCTGCCCGGCCGGGGATATTTATCCTTTTTTATCCGGGAAAGATCCAGTTTAGTCCAGTCGGCCCTTTTTGGGAAGGGCTTATTTCTTACTTCCTTACCCTGAAAGCTACTTAAAAAAATGACCAGACCGCCATATGACCCCGAGAAGATCCTGGAGTTAGCCGGGGTGGAACTCCGCCGCGGACCTAATAAACTTTTAGACGACGTCAGCTGGTCCGTCCGGCCTGGCCAGCACTGGGCCCTTTTGGGCCAGAACGGGGCCGGAAAAACGTTGATTTTAAGGCTGGCCACCGGCTATATCTGGCCCACAGAAGGCCGGGTGACTGTCTTAGGCCATCTCCTGGGCCGGGTGGACTTAAGGCAGCTCAGGCGCCGGATAGGCTGGGTTTCTCAGGCTTTAGCCGATCTCATGCCCGGACACGTCACTTTACTTGACACCATCCTCTCCGGGCCTCTGGCTTCTTTGGGGCTTTATGTCGAGCCGTCTTTGGAAATGATCCGGGAGGCCAAAATTGTAGCCGAGGAATTCGGCTTAATTAAGATTTTTGACCGGCCTTTCGGTCTTCTGTCTTCCGGGGAAAGACAAAGAACCCTTCTGGCCAGGGCGGCTATGACCAAGCCCAAGCTTTTAATTCTGGATGAACCTATCTCTAATCTGGATATGGGCGGACGGGAGCAGTTTCTGAACCTGGTTAACCGGCTGGCCACCGGACCCGAGGCCCCGACCGTGATCCTGACCACCCACTCCATCCAGGAAATCGGGCCTTTCGTCAGCCATGTTTTACTGATTAAAGGCGGCCGGTCCGTAACCCAGGGGCCTATTGAAAGCACCTTAACTTCGGACAATCTGACTCTGGCCTACGATTTGCCCTTTAAGATTGAAAAGACCCCCAAAGGCCGCTATTTGGCCTATGTAGAATAGCCGGAAGGAAATCAGCCGCTAAATTAAGTCTGATGGCCCAGAACATAACCTTCCCGGTCAAAGAAAAAAGGCGGTTTCAAAACGCTTTGGTCCTGATTGAGACGGCTGATAGCCGAGAGATCCTTTTCCTCCAGGAAAAAATCAAAAATCCCGGCGTTCTCCCTAATGCGCTCCGGCCGGACTGATTTTGGTATTAAAGTCCAGCCCATTTGCCAGCCCCAACGAAGGATAATCTGGGCCGGAGTTTTTTGGTATTTTCTGGCCAGACGGCCGATGATCTGGTTTTTCCGCAGGCGGCCCCGGGCCAAAGGACAGGCCGCCATTATTTTAATACCCAGTTCAGCGGCCAGCTCGACAGCCTGAACCTGATGCCGGAAGGGATGCAGTTCTGTCTGCCAGACATCGGGACAAAGGCCGGTCTCTTCATAAAGTTTTTTAAGCTGTTCGGGAGAGTAATTGGCTAAACCTACGGAGCGGACCAGATTTTCTTTTCTCAGGCTTTCTAAAGCCTGCCAGGTCGGCGGGCCTGAAGAGGCCACCGGCCAGTGAATCAGGTAAAGGTCCAGATAATCTAAACCCAGATTAGCCAGGCTTTTTTTAAGGGCCGTTTTAGGAGCGTCAGGGCCCTGAGAGTCGTTCCAGACTTTCCCGGTCACAAAATAGTCGGCTCTTTTCAGGCCGCTTTCTTTAAGGCCCAGACCGACTGACTTTTCGTTTTCGTAAACCGAGGCGGTATCGAAAAGACGGTAGCCGGCTTCGACGGCCGCCAGAACGGCCCGCCGGGCCTCAGGCCCTTCTCTGGGTCCCCACAGTCCCAGGCCCAGGCGAGGCATAATATAGCCGCTTTTTAAGACAGCCTCCCCCGGACAGGCGCCGGACATATTGACCTCCCTCCAGACAGGCGGACCTCGCCGGGCCCGCCGGCCTGATTATAGCAAACAGCCGGACCGGATTAAAATATCCCTCTGCTTCTAAGAAAAAGCAGACACCGAGACTGGCTTCGTCATAAAAGAGGGCTTTTGTAAGCCGGCCGCAAAGAATACTTCTTTCCCCAAAAACAGCAGGAACAGATTCAGATATAAATTGATATAAACAAGGACATGTTAAATTATTTCGGGGGACTTTTTGTTTTTAAAGAAATTAAAGGCTTCAGGCTTTCTGCCGATTTCGCGGCCGCTGATTTCAACCTGCTTTTACTGTAATTATCTGCAAATTGAAATATTTTTCCAAGACCGGAAAAGTCAGTCAGCTTCGCCTTTTAAAGGCTGACTCCCCTGAAAGGGAAAGGCAATTTTAAGTCTCAGTCAGAAACCAATATTTATAAGCCAGGTCTGTCTCTGAACCTTGGTATGCCTTTTCAGGCTAAACCGGAAACAAAGTCTGAAATTCCTGGCCGGGGAATCCGCTTGGCCAAAACCGAAAGATCAATTCTTAAGCCGCCAGGTCGGTTGATGTTCTTTAAACCCTCAGTATCTGTCATGGGGGCGATCGTCTCTCTCGGGAATAGTTCAGAGGCTATTTATTCCGCTTTGCCTGTTTTTCCGCTCTAGCCGGAAGACTGCAGAAATTAAATTATCCCCCACAGCTTCGGGGCAACGGCCAGCATAATATTAAACGAAAATAGCTTTAAGCCGGATTTAATTGAAAAGCGACCGGCTCACGGCTCCGGCGGCAGCCGGGCGGTATTTAATAAAGCCGTTCATTTAGACTGCCGCCGGGCTATGAGGCTGTTTTGGGCCGGTTATTTAGACAGCTTGCGCGATTCGTAAGCTTTGTCAGCTTCCTTTTGCGAATCTGCCATCCACTGTTCAGCGGCGTTGAGAGACCACAGGGTCCGCCGGCCAAACCTGATACCCTGCGGAAACATCCCTTTTGCCATTAACCTAAAGATATTACCTCGGCGGATTATTATGATAATCTATTTCTTTATTAATTTTACCTTATGGTGACTTGTTTGTATCAAAATTATCCGCCGGGGTAATAGTTGGCCGTGAAACATGGATTCTTTCCCGAACTTCAGCTTGCCCAATCAAAACATCGTGCTTAATAGCCATTGTCATCCCTCCGGCGGCTTAACCGTCTGTCATAAGCCCGCCAGACCAAAGGTCAAAGTTTCATCAGTTAAGAAATTGTCAAAAGCGTTGATACGAAGCGATCATCAAAATTAACTGCATGACTTTTTTGTTCTTAAAAATAATTCAATCATGTTTTATTCCGAACTATTTACCATTAAAAAACAGAAAACACTGCCATAGCCTTTATTTCGGTTTCCAAATTTTTCCATGTTTAAACGTAAAAGAGTATGAATTATACATAAAAACACCGCTAAAGCGTTTCGGCTCTGCCCGCCCACGGAGTATGTCTATTCATGAGGAATCCATAGGTGCCGGGCAATCCGTTTGCTTGAGCAATCCCCGGCATCCCTTCTCCGGCCATATCAAGATGCCAGTAGCCGTTAAATTCTTAATTTCAGCATCTGAAACCTCATCTTCAGGCCGGATACCGCAAAATAAAACCCAAAGACCGACCCTGCCGGACATAGAGCCTGTGTCAATATTAAAAACTATTCTATTGAACATAAAGGCATCTTCAAGACAGCCCTGATTCCTTAAGCCTGGGGGTTCTAAAATCCCGGTAAATAAGATTAAGCCTCTTCATCTTAAGGCTCATTGAGCGTCTGGTCAAACCCAATTCTTTGGCGGCGGCTGAGATATTACCGCGGTTAATCCGCAAAGCTTCGGTCAGCATCTGGCGCTCAAGCCCGGCTAAACGGTTTTCCAGACTGTCAGGCTTCTGGGTTTTCAAAAATTCCGGCGTACTGACCGACAGCGGCAGATCGTGGGGACTTATGACCGATCCCTGGGCCATGATGACGGCTCTGCGGATGACATTTTCCAGTTCCCGGACATTGCCTGGCCAGGGACAGGCTTTCAGGAGTTCTGCAGTCGTCGGGGCAAACCCAGTTATAGCCTGACCTGTTTCCTCGGCAAAGCGAGCCAGAAAATGTTTGGCTAAGACTATGACGTCATCTTCTCTTTCCCGAAGGGGCGGAACCGTAATTGGGAAGACATTGAGCCGGTAGTAAAGATCTTCCAAGAACCGTCCCAGCCGGACCATTTCCCGCAAGTCCCTGTCAGCAGCCGCAATAACCCGGATATCAACCTTAACGGAAGCGCTGCCTCCGACCCTTTCAATGCAATGTTCCTGAAGAACTCTCAGTAATTTGGTCTGGACACCCAAAGGCAGCCGGTCTACGTGGTCAAAAAAGACGGTGCCACCATCGGCTGTCTCTAAAAGTCCTTTGCAAATGGCGGCCCCGTTAAATGAAGTTTTTTCGTGACCGAAAAGTTCGCCTTCGGCCTGGCTTTCGGCCAAACCTGAGCAATTAAACGTAACAAATGGTCCTGAAGTCTTACTGTAATAATGAAGGGCATTGGCCGCCGTTTCTTTGCCGACCCCAGGCTCACCCAAAAATAAGACCGTGGTTTTCCGGGCGGCAACTTTCTGAATCAGGTAATAAACCTCCTGGATGGCCTCAGACGAACCCACCAGACCGATTGGACAGTACCGCTCTTTTAAGCGGCCCAGTTCAACTGCCAGCGACCGGACCCGGCGCTCCCATTGAACTTTGTCAATTTTTTCCACCAGATAAAGTTTAGCAGCCGGAGCCATTAAGTCAGCCATCAGTCTTAGAGTCTCAACGTACCGGGCCAGAGCCGACTTGCCGGGAAAAAAGCCTTCAGAACTTATACTGCCCAGAACCATGCCTCCCATGACAATGGGAACGCCGACAAACGTTCTGTCCTGGCCTGTTTCACCGCCCGCTGTTTTGGTCTGGTTCAAAAATACCGGTTCAGAATCTGAGCTGCCAATTATAACAGGTTGTCCAGTCTGAAAGACCCGGCCGGTTAAGTCCGGCCCTATACAGTCCGGCCCCGGGGCCTCCCCCTCGGACAGGCATCCAATACTGCGACCGAAAATAAACAGGCCGGAATCCTTATGCAGAAGGCAGACCGCCGCCCGAATCGTTCTGTACTCCTTCCTGAGGAAATTTAAAAGTAAGTCGCAAGCCCCGTTCAGACCGTTTTTTTCAGCCAGACGCTGGCCCAAGGCCGGAAACACGGCCATAAGAGGCTCTCCCGCTTCCGGACAGACAGCCGCCGGACCGGTTTCCTGGGCAGCCTCGGCCGATTCCACTTCGGCCAAGGCTGGCGGATGTCCAGGAAACTTAAGGCTTTCTTCTTTAACATACGCAGGATTGGACATAGCGGTTTGACTTTTCGCTTACGGGCTTTTTTCCGGACGTTTAGTCACCACGGTCACTCGCGCCTGAACAGCCTGAGATGGGGTTACAGTCTGGACCGCTTTTGGCTCTTTTTGAGCCGGCTGGCCGACTGTGACAAAATCTTTATATTTCTCTGTTTTTTTATATAATAAATATATTAAATTTATATTATACAATATTATTAATATTTTTTTAACTTATGACTATAGTCGTTTATAATTAATTTTCATTTTTTTTGATTTTGATTATGGCCTCAAATTAGCCCCCTGCCTTTGACAAGCAACTAACAGGCCAAGGAGCGCTAATAAAATTAATATGTAAAAACGATATGTTATCTTTCACAGCCCTTAATTTTTCCTCAAATTTGTCTTTTTCCGGCCTGGAAAAGCTACATAATCCACGCAAATGAAACTAATCATCTTCCGGCCAGGATTTCCGGGCTGAGCCTCCGCCGGAAGACTGAATTCCGGGCGTTAAATAAAAAACAGTTACATTTATGCAAAAACTGTGATAACGTTGAATATTCATTAACAGTCCGGCCGCCAACAGTTCAGGGGCGGACTTAGGGTGTCTATGATCATCAAACTGCCCAGTTTCTCCCTGGTCTGCCTGATGGGTGTTTCCGGATCCGGCAAATCCACTTTCGCCCGTCAGCATTTCCGGCCCACTGAGATTTTAAGTTCCGATCATTTCCGGGCCTTAGTATCCGATGACGAAGCCGATCAGTCGGTCAGCCGCGACGCCTTCAGCTGTCTTTATTACCTGGCCAGAAAAAGGCTGAAACACCGAAAACTGACGGTCATTGACGCCACCTCGGTTCACAAAAAAGCCCGCCTGTCCCTTATCCAAATGGCCCAAAAAGCCCATTGCCCGGCGGTGGCTGTCATTTTGGATCTGCCTTTAGCCCTTTGTCTGGAAATGAACTCACTGAGACCCAACCGCCAGACACCGGCCGGGGTGGTGGAAAAACAGGCTCGCCAACTGGCCGAATCCTTGGCCGATTTGCCCGGCGAAAAATTTTTCACGACTTATATTCTCCGCAGTCATCAGGCTATGGACCTGGTCAAAATAGTCTTTGACGAGGAGGATAAAAAAGATAACAGCTGACCTTTCGGCCTGGGCCATAAACCGACCATAAACCCGACCGGACTGCCTGGGGGCGTTTATTGCGGTCTAAAGTTATCTGATTACACTTTTCAGATATGTTCAGAAATAGGTGCCATTTTTTTCTTTAAATTCTATATTAATCATTTTTTGTAAAAATTATTAATATAGAGTTTTTTTGTCCTCCCTTGGGCAAATAGTTACGGCCGAAAATATGGCCGTATAACCCGGCTTAATTGGATCTTTGGGATATTATCATGAAGGAGAGAGAATGACTTTCCGGCCTATTCTGACCAAACCGGCCTTCTGGCCCCTATTCGGCACCATGTCTTTGGGGGCCTTTAATGACAATTGTTTTCGCCAGGCTCTCATTGCCGGCCTGGCTTTCGGGACTCTGGGCCTGGAGACCGGCAGCTTAACCAGTGAGGCCAAAAGCATTTTAGGCAGCCTGGCCATGAGCCTTTTAATCATACCTTTTTTTCTCTTCTCTTCTCTGGCCGGAGAACTGGCCGATCGTTACCGCAAATCGACCCTGGTCAAGCTGACCAAAATTTTTGAGCTGGTCTGCATCCTCCTGGCCGGTTATTTTTTCCTGACCGGTCAGATCTATCCTTTACTGGTCATGCTTTTCTTCATGGGCACCCAGTCAGCCTTCTTCGGACCGCTGAAATACGGCTTACTTCCGGAGATTCTGACGCCCAAAGAGCTTTTGGCCGGAAACGGCCTGGTCAGCGGTTCGACATTTATTGCCATTATTCTGGGCACCATGGCCGGGTCTTTTGCGGTCACCCAGACCGGCGGTTTGGCGATTCTCCTGCCAATAACTTTAGTCTTGGCCGCCGCTTTGGGAGTCTATCTGGCTTTTAAGCAGCCGACCTCGGAGCTGGGCGACAGTTTCTTAAAAATTGATCCTTTAATCTGGCGTTCAACTTACGCCATCATAAAATCTGTCCGTGACCAAAGAAAAATCTGGCTTTCCATTCTGGCCATCAGCTGGTTCTGGTCCATGGGCAGTATTATTCTGACTCAACTGCCGGTCCTGACAAATACAGTCATGGGGGCCACTCCGGCCGTCAATACCTTTATGGTCACCATGTTTGCCGTAGGTGTGGCCGTTGGCTCTCTTTTGGTCCAGACTTTGAACCAAGGCCGGATTACGGCTGTTTTGGTGCCCATAACTTCGGTCTTTCTGACCTTATTTATGGCCCTTCTGGCCTGGTCCTCAGCCGCGCTGCCGTTGGCTGAACCAGGGCAGGTCACTCTGACTGTCTTTCTGACCAAATGGCCTTACGTCCGCCTGGCTCTGTGCGCCTTAGCCGTCAGTGTCGCCGGCGGCCTTTTTGTGGTCCCTTTAAACGCCTTAATCCAGCACTCGGCCAAAAGCAATCAGCGAGCCCGAGTCATAGCGGCCAATAATATTATTAATTCTATTTTTATCGTCACCGGCAGCTTATTGGTTATGCTGATGATCAAACTGAACATGTCCATAGCCCAAGTTTTTATGATGGTGACTGTTTCGGCCCTGATTGTCACAGTCATGACTTTACTTTTTCTGCCCGAATCCACCCTTATTACCATGGCCAGATTTATTATGTGGGCCATTTACAGGCCTAAAATAAAAGGTTTAGAGAATTTCGATGCACTAGGCGATAAAAAAATCATCCTCACCCCCAACCACACCTCATTTTTTGATGTGGCCCTGCTGGTGGCCTATATCCCCCGGCGTCTGACGTTTGCCATCGACACCAACTGGTCCAAAGTCTGGTGGGTAAAGATCTTTACCAGTTTCTTTGAAACGATACCCATTAATCCGGGATCCCCTATGAGTACCCGGGATCTGATTAACGCCGTGACCGACGGTCAGACTCTGGTCATTTTTCCCGAAGGCCGCATGACCACCACCGACTCTGTCATGAAAATTCATGAAGGCCCGGGGCTTATTGCCGCCAAATGCCGGATGCCGATTATGCCGATCATCTTTGAAGGCCCCCAGTACTCCTGGTTCGGCCGTCTGAGAAAGATCTTCCGCAACCGGCCCCGCCGCTTCGATGTCTCCATGACGATTTTTCCGGCCAGGGTGCTGGGCTATGATCTCAGACCAGGGGAGAGGAAACAGGCATTCAGGAAAAGACTGGCCGAGGAAATTTACGAAACTCTGGTTCAGGCGAAATTTCAAGCCCAGGATTACCGCCAAAACCTCTGGAAGGCCTTACTGACCGCGGCCAAAAACTTCGGACCCAAAAGGCTTATTATTGAGGATTTGAACCGTAAGCCCGTCTCTTACGGGACTTTAATCAAAATGTCCCGGATAATAGGCCGTTTCCTGGCCAAAAAAACAGGGCCCAAAGAAAAAGTCGGGGTCCTGCTGCCCAACACTGTACCCTTAACGGCCGTCATATTCGGTCTGTGGGCCGGAGGGCGGGTTCCGGTTATCCTGAACTATACTCAGGGGCGTGGCCATTTAAAATCAGCCATAGAAACGGCTGAAGTCAAAACTTTAGTGACCTCATCTAAATTTTTAAAAGCCACGACCCATAACTGGCTTTTGGAAGAGATGAAATTGCAGTTCGTCATTTTAGAAGACTTGAAACCCTCGCTCTGGGACAAAATTACCGGCCTTCTGTGGTCAGGCCAACCGGCCCCGGCCGACACTCCGGCCACAGTTGTCTTCACTTCCGGCTCCGAGGATCATCCCAAAGGGGTGGCTTTAAGCCATCAGAACCTTTTAGCCAACATCCTGCAGGCCAAAAGCGTAGTGGAAGTAAATATCGATGACATCCTGTTCAACTCCATGCCGGCTTTCCACGCTTTCGGACTTAATGTCGGCTGTATCCTGCCGCTGATTCTGGGTATTCGGTCCTTTAGCTACCTGAGCCCGCTCCACGTAAAAATCGTGCCCGAGCTTATTTACGACACCAAAGCTTCTATCATAATAGGCAGCGACACTTTTGCCTCAGCCTGGTCCCGCAATGCCCATTCCTATGATTTTCATACAGCTAAATTTGTCTTGTTAGGAGCCGAAAAAGTTCAGCCCCGGACCATGGAGTATTACTTTCACCATTTAAACTTAAGGCTTTTTGAAGGCTACGGGGTGACGGAAGCGTCGCCTATTCTGGCTGTGGGAACACCCATGCGCGTTCGGGACGGTTCGGTCGGCCGTCTTCTTCCCGGCCTTGAATACCGGTTAAAACCGGTTCCTGGTCTGGCTTCCGGAGGCTGTCTCGAGGTCAGAGGCCCAAACATTATGATGGGTTACATACGAGCCACAAACCCCGGAGTTATTGCGCCTCTGACCGACGGTTGGTACAACACCGGGGATATTGTGGAAATTGACGATGACGGATTTGTCTGGATTAAAGGACGCTATAAGCGGTTTGCCAAAATAAGCGGCGAGATGATCTCTTTAGGAGCGATTGAAGATATAGCCGCCCAACTGTGGCCCTCGGAAAAAACGGCTGTTTTGTCTTTCCCGGATGAGGCCAAAGGGGAAAAACTTATTCTGATCTCCAAAAGCCACTCCCCTGATCTGTCCGCCTTGAGGCAGGCTGTCAGAGATAAAGGCCTAAGCGAACTGAGCTGTCCGAAAGTGTATTTGACCCTGCCGGACATTCCCCTGAACCCCTTAGGCAAAATCGATCTGATGAAGCTGACCCAGACGGCCGAAGAGGCCCTGAAGCGGAGAATAGACAATTAGGCCGAACTTTTCTTCGGCCGGGACTTAAAATTAAAAGCCCGATTCTTTTGGAGCCGGGCTTTTCCGTGTCATCTGCAGAAAAGGCCGACTCAAATCAGGCCGTCTGATGCTTTAAAATGGCCGGTCTGACCTTCCGGAGGAACTGGACGCAGAACATACAGACCAAGCCTTCCATGACCACTATCGGCAAATTTGACAGAAAAACAGCCCAGGCCACTGTGAGGAACTGATCTCCGGACAGGGTCAGGGACAATCCGACTAAAAAGGCGGAAATCAAAATAGGCAGACTGCCGGTCAAAAAACCGGCCACCGAAGCCGCAGTGGCGTTAGAGCAGCTGACGAGTCGGATGAAAATCAAAGACACCAGAACAGCCGGAGCGGCCATGTTGAAAGTATTAAGCCCTAAAGTCGTCAGCCCTCCGAAGCTGAAGAGCAAGCCCTGCAACAAAAGCCCCAGAAAGATGACCGGAAAAGCGGCCCAACCCATAATCAAGCCAATTAAGCCGCTCATGACCAGATGGGTTGAACTGGGACCAATATTGAAATGAATTAAGGAGGCTGTAAAAAAGACAGCCGATAAAACAGCCGCTTTGGGCATGTCTTCGTCTTTAACGGACTTAAGACCCAGGTAAAGACCGCCTAGAGTCAGGGCGCCTCCGGCAACCAAAACCGGTAACGAGAGGACACCTTCAGAAATATGCATGGTTGCTCCTTAACTTAAGGAAAAATATCAGAACGAATAGAGACCTGTATATCAGGATTTTTGGCGCTTGCGGCCGGTTATCCAAAAAGCCAGTCCGAAAACGCCCGCAAGCCAGCCCAACCCTCCGAATATATCCCTGAATGTCGGAGGCGATGAAACGGAAAGCCGGTTTTCGGCTAAAAGCCGATTTAAAGGGCTTAACTGATTTTTCAGTTCTTCCCGGACAATCCCTTTAATTTTTTCCTCTAAAAGGGCCGTATCGGGGCCGCCGGAACTCAGCGCAGAAGCCGAATCGTTAGATCCCCCGTCAGTTTCGCCCGGAGTCTGAACGGCCTGAGAAAGGTTATGGATCGGCGCCGAAGACTCTTCCAGCGGCGGGAGTTCGCCGGCTCTTAAGGTAAACTCGGCCCGATGCCCTTCACCGGCTTCAACTTCCAAAAGAAGATCGCCTGCGGTTTTGGGTCTGGGGAAACATATTTCCCCCTGATCATCGGTCAAGCCCTCAGCCAAAACCGCCCCGGACTCATCTTTTATCCGGACAGTACCGCCCTGAACTTTACTTTTGCGGGAAAAGTAGCTGTCGGTACAGATCTGACCGCCTTCTCCCCAGCCAAAAATATAAACCCCGTGGGCTCCGGCCTCGTTTGGACAAATAAGGGACCCGGCCAGAAAGCCAATACCCAAAACAGGAATCAGTAACAAAATCAGCCTGTTCATAAGGTTTTGACCGACTTTACTCAGCCGAACCGGCTGTCGCATCCCGGAACTTATGGAAATACAGCCAGAGTACAGCCCCCAACTCCACATCCTTTTGCTGACCTTCCTGAGGCAGCTTATAATCGGCCGTGTTCAGACCGGCAAAACCCCACCAGCCCTCAGTCGGCGGCGTGTAGAAGAAAAGGCCCTGTTCGTCGGTCATAACGGTCTGGGGCACCATACTCTCGTAAGGAGCCTGACCGGCTTTACCGGGACCCGGGTACCACTCAATTTCAACTTCGGAATTTTTAGCCGACTGACCGTCCAGTAAGACTCTGCCGACAAATGTATTACCGGCGTAAAGACCGCCGGGCTTTATTAAAGGCACAATCTCGGTTTTAAGGCCGGGGGTGGGCTCATTCCAGCCATCGTCGTCGCCGAAAGCGTCCACATAGACTTTGGTGTAGTGGACAATAAAACAATCTTCGGCCGGTTCCCAGTAGGGCTCCGGCTCCATGACAAACTTATATAGACCCGGGCGTTCTATCTTGTAAGAAAGGCGCCAGGTCGTATGGTCGCCCAGCTTGGTTTCTTTTAAGGAAGGCAGAAGGTCAGCGGCCTGATCGCCCTGGTATACCTGGAAACTTTTGGGTTTTACCAGATCCATGCCGTTATTTTCAAAAGGATGCCAAAATTTAGCGTCCATAGTTACGGTGGAATCTTTGGAATCCATGACTGTGGGCACCGAAGGAATCAGCATACCGAAATGAGCCCAGGCGGGCACAGGAGCCAGAATCACTAAAACCGCCAGAAGAAAAAAAGACTTTTTCATCAAGTTCCTCCGAAGACAAAAACAAAAAAGCCGCTCAAAGCGCCAGACAGCACTTCGCGGCCTTCGTGACCTGTATCTTATTGTAATTAAATTATGACTAAAATAATATAATTTTAATCAATAAATCAAAAAATGTTTCTCATCTTCTGATGAATAACAGTCGCCTTCGTGGAAACTATAAAATTAAACTATCAAAAGCACCGGCTTAAGTCAAGTCTTTTTTCCCTTTTAGCTCTGAATATTCAGTCCCATTTCTGTTTCTTAAAAATTACCGGACTGCCGGGCCATTTTGTGATAAAAAATGGCAGCCAACCATAAAGGCAATGATTATCTTTCTTTTTACTGTTCCGGCCGCTAGGCTCAGTACAGAGTCAGACACTCAGAGACGCTGCCAAAGGAGCACCCGCCTTCGCACTTGATTTCCCCGGCTGAATTTATCCCGGCCCCGCCACCTGAAACGGAAGAACACCTGACCGTGCCTGATTTGTCAGTCAGGCATGTTCCCCGTCCGCATTTGATTTGACCTGACCGATCTGCAGAAATGCCGCCTAAGGGCTCTTTGGGGCACTGGATCTGGCCGGTTTTCGAGGTCAGATATTTTTTCTCAGCCCAAGCCGGGTGTTCAGGCCACGGAACGGCGGCAATTAGAAGACATAAAATGAAAAAAAGAATTTTTGTCATAGCCTGCGCGTTTAAGCCGCATTGATCTAAATGACCAACTGGCTGATTCAGAAAAATAGTCGGTCAGAGCGTGGGCTTTAAACTGACGGCCAAAGACCAGAAAGACCGGTTGCAGACTAAAACTAACCTCTCCACAATACTCTACCGGATAAAAAACCAAATTTTAATTCTGGTCAGTTTTTCCGAGACTTATTTATGAGCCATCTCATTTAAGACAGTCAGAATTGGCATAAATTATTATAAATATAGTTTAAAATATTATCTATCAATATATTTTACGCTCTATTGAGTTATTGTTTTGGTATGATATATCATTGGATTTGGTGCCAGCGCTCAGTCACCGCCACCTTAACAGCCGGCTCAGGACGGACCAATCGCGGACTTCGTCCACCGGGTACCAGACCGACAGTTCCCAGGAGCTTCCCGTCGGTATTCTGGCCAGCGCCGCCGGCCCCCCTGGTTAACGGGGAAAATATTCTAATTACAAGTCGCTTTTGCTTTTAAAGCAGCAGTAATTTAAGACAGTAATGCTGGCGCTATATTCCTGATCATTAATGTGGTTATCATTTTAATCGCCAGTTATAGCCAACGTTTCTGAGGGAAAAAAGAGTTTTCTAGCCATTAAGTTCCTTCATTGCTGTTATTTAACATTACCGCGATCCTGAAAACAATTTAGAATAAATCCTGTTCCTTTTTGACTAACAGCTCAGACTTGCTCCTGACCTTAAGACTATTTAATAACATCAGCCGGTCAGAAATACATATGCTTATCAGTAACGAAAACCAATATACGAAGCCTTTAATAATCCCCTTAAGGCTTGAATCATGGGCCGTTTCTGGCCGACCATTAGCTTGTCTTAACTTGACTTCAATATGGCGAAGCTTTTAAAGCACCCACCACCGGTCTAAACATACGACAACAACCTTTGCTGACTGGTTACCGCTATCCTCGGTCAGGCCAGAACTCTTTCAAGCTGTCTGGCTTTAGCTGGAAATGATTGCTAGTCAGAAACTTATGTTTAAGGCACAAAGCCTTAAGTTGTCAGCATTTTAGTCCATATGGCTTTATTTTCTACGGTTAATCAGTCCGGCCGGAGAATTTAAATATTAAAAGAACAGGAAAATAATCTTTTTTTGATTAGTCTCCTGCTTATTACCCCGGCGGATAATTATGATAAAAGAGTTTATCCTTTGTTTCTTCAGTCTTTAGCATACTCAAAAATTATGCAATTTATATAGTTTACTTGTAGTACGGCTAAAGCATTATTATACCGTGATCATCTACAAATAATGAGGAATATTTGATCTATCATAATTATCCGCCGGGTTAATATTACCGCTCCGGCCGGAGTTCGGCCAGTTCGGGAACAGGTTTAAGTTTTCTCGTCCGGGTTGTTTTAGGTTTGTCAGCCTCATTTGTTTTTGACCTTGGGGGTTTTTTGGCCGCCGAAGACGCTTTAGGTTCCTTGGGCTCTTTGGGTTTAGGAGCTTTAGAGGTTTTAGCCTGTTTTCTCTCCGTAATCAGCTTGGCCTCGACTAAAGACTGCAAGTAGTTTTCGGCTCCCATATGGCCCTGAGCCACAGCTTTTTCCCACCAATAGACGGCCAGACCAAGATTCTGAGTCACACCCTGGCCGATGGAGTACAAGACTCCGACTGCGGTTTGACTGTCAGAATCACCCATTTCGGCAGCTTTCAGGTAGTATTGGACAGCTTTTTCAGTATCCATATCAACTCCCAGACCGTTAAAGTAGAAATGGGCCAGATTAACCATAGCGCTTAAATCCTCTTTTTCGGCCGCCAAAAGATACCATTGGACAGCCTGGGCGTAATCTTCCGCCACTCCCAGACCGGACTTATGGAGATGGCCCATTTTCGACTGAGCCTCGGCCAGACCGGCCTGGGCGGCCGACCTGTAATACTGAGCAGCTTTTTTGTAATCCAATGGAACCAGACGGCCTTCAAAATAGAAATCGCCCATAATCAGCTGGGCCGAAGGAAAACCTCCTTCCGCCGACTTTTCCAAAAGTTCCAAGATATTTTGATCACTTTCTTTTTCCGCCAATCCCGATAAATAAGCCTCAGCCAAAAGAAACCTGGCTCTGGTTTTTTCCGGCCGGTCGATTTCGTCTCCCTGACTGAGAAATTTAAGTAATTCCAGGGCCTGCTGAATGAAGCTATCTTTATCCGGCATAAGATCCCTCACTTTGAGGCAATACTAATAAACCTAAAATTATATTTATTGTTCTTTTTTACAGACAAAAACTATAATAAAAGCTAAAATATATTTACTTGGCCCAAACCAAAAAGACCGGACATGAAGGCCAAAAGACCGTATTTGACCAAAAATTGCCTAAAACTCAAGTTCCAAACCAACCGGACAATGATCGGAGCCGGTCATCTTCGGTTCCAACCAGGCGCGGACAAGATTTGGCTTAAGCTCCTCGGAGGTAAAGAAATAATCGATCCGCCAGCCAATATTCCGCCGCCGTCCGCCGTCTTTAAACGACCACCAGGAATACTGGTCTTTAATATCACCGTTTAAAACCCGGAATGTATCCAGATAGCCGGACTCAATAAGCCGGTCCAAAAAGGCTCGCTCCTCGGGCAGAAATCCGGAATAATCTTCGTTTTCCTCGGGCCGGGCCAGATCAATGGGCCGATGGGCCGTATTAAAGTCCCCGCAGACGACTACCGGCCGGGTTTTTCTTAATTCCTGGCAGTATTTTAAAAATGCCTCGTAATAATCCAGCTTAAATTTAAGCCGCTCCTCGCCGCTCTGACCGTTGGGGAAATAAATGTTTAAAAAATGGAACTGCGGGTACTCGGCGTGGAGCAGACGCCCTTCCTGCGCATACTTTATGACCGGCAGTTCCCGGCTGACGCTTATAGGCTCGGTCCGGCTGTAGATACCCACTCCAGAGTAGCCTTTTTTGGTCAGGTGGCTGCTAAAAAAAGAGGTATAACCCGAGGGAGTCAAAAGTTCAGGGCTTAACTGTTCAGGTGCGGCCCGGGTTTCCTGAAGAGCCAAAACATCAATTTGCGGCTGATTAAAAAATTCCCAGAACCCTGGCTTTTTACAGACAGCTCTTAAGCCGTTAACATTCCAGCTGTATAGAATCATAAAAAATCATCCAGAACCCCGGTCAGGCCGGAGGCTAAATTAACCGGCGGCGGGCCTTTTTTTAAAAAAGCGGTCAGATTACTGTGTCGCAAATTTTCGGTGGCGTCCGAAACCGCTTTATTCAGAGCGTTTTTGGAACCCACCAGCATGACCATTTTTTTACCGCGCGACACGGCGGTATAAAGGAGCTTTCTTCTGAGCATGTGACAATGGCCGTTGAACAAAGGCATGACAACGACCGGAAATTCAGAGCCCTGGGCTTTGTGAACAGTCAGGCACCAAGCCGGCAGAAGTTCATCCAGTTCTGAGACATAATAGGCACTTTTGCGTTCGTCAAACTCAACTTCCAAATACTGGCCCTCAGTATCCAGACGTGTAATTAAACCCAAATCGCCGTTATAAACGTCACGATTATAGTTATTTCTGAGCTGGATAACCCGGTCGCCGACCCGGAACGTCTGACCGAAGTGGTTAAAAGACGGGCCTGGCCGGGTATTTAAGACCTGGCCCAGAACAGTGTTTAAAGCTAAAGTACCAAGTTCGCCCTGGCGGACCGGCGAGAGGACCTGGATATCGGTTTTGGGATTTACACCTAACTTATAGGGGATCCGGTCTGACACGAGGCGGATAATTTTATCTTTAATCTTCTTAGGATTATCTTCTTCCACAAAATGAAAATCAGCCGCCGGTCCCTGAGGCAGCTCGGCCGGCGAAATGCCCTGATTTATTAAGTGAGCCGCCTCAGTAATTAAGCTGGTCTCTGCCTGACGGTAGACGGTTCTTAAACTGCAGACCGGAAACTGCCCGGAATCAAGAATATCTCCCAAAACCCGGCCCGGCCCCACCGGCGGCAGTTGATCTCGGTCACCGACTAATATTAACGTGGCAGTACCGGGCAGAGCGCCCAAAAGTTGATTGGCCAGCAAAACATCCAGCATGGAAGCTTCGTCCACCAGAAGCATGTCCAGTTCCAGATGATTACCGGGCCCTCTGGCAAATCCGCCGGCATGGGGCGAGTACTCCAAAAGCCGGTGGATGGTCGTGGCCACCAGTCCTGTGGCCTGGCTCAAGCGTTTAGCCGCCCGGCCAGTGGGAGCGCACAGAGCTATTCTTGGGGTAACCGCCTGCCAGATCCTGCAAATGGCTTTGGTGATGGTCGTTTTGCCGGTCCCCGGACCTCCGGTAATGATGACCGCTTTGGCCGTAATGGCTGCGTTAACCGCCTCCATCTGGTCGGGACTTAAAGTCAGACCCATCACCTTCTCAGCCCAGGCCACAGCCTTGACCGGTCTGGGCACGGTCACCAGCGGCCGGACGGCCGAAAGAGCCAGAAGTTCCCGGGCTGTCCAAACTTCGGAGCGGTAGTATCTGGGCAGATAAATATCTTTGTTGCCGGGAGTGGACTGACTTAAAGGTACAGCACGGCCCGCCAGAACAATCCGGCCGACGGCCGCTTTTAAATCGGCTTTGTTGGTCTGGCTGATCAACTGGCCGGTCGTTTTAATCAGTTCGTCCGAGGGCAAAAAAGTATGGCCGAAACGGGTACTTTCCGTTAAGGCGTATAATAAAGCCGCTTCAAAGCGCTCCGGACTGTCTTCAGGCCAACCTAAGGCTTTGGCCACCCGGTCGGCGCTTTTAAAGCCCACCCCGTCCACTTCGTAGGCCAGACGGTAAGGATCTTTTCTGATCAAATCCTCGGCTCCAGGTCCCAGACGGCGCATAATTTTAGTGGCCATGTTTGGGCCCAGACCGAAATTGGCCAAAAACATAAGAAGTCTTCTCAGGCCTCTTGATTCCCGCCAAGCGTTAATGACCGCTTCCCGTTTGTTAAATCCTAAGCCAGGCACTTCGGTCAGACGCTCAGGTTCGCTGTCCAGGACATCCAAGATCTTCTCCCCGAACATGTCGACCATACGTTTGGCTAAAACCGGTCCGATGCCGTGAATCAGACCGGAGCCTAAATAGCGGGCCAAACCTTTGACCGTTGAGGGAGGTCTGGCCTCAAAGGACTGAATTTCGAACTGACGGCCGAATTTGGGGTGATTTAAAAATCGGCCGGTCATATCCAGAATCTCGCCCTGAACGGGACTGCCCAAAGAGCCCACGCAGGTCACATACTGAGCCTGACCTTTGACTTTCAGCTGGATCACAGCATAGCCGTTTTCCGGATTATGGAAAGTAATTTTCTCGATCTGGCCGGAAAGAGTTTCAGGCGCGGTCATTTTGGACAAGCGGCCAGATTTAAAGCCGTCTGAACGCCTTCTGTGGGCAGGGCCTGGCCGAATACAGCCGGACTTAATTTCCAACGGCCGTCGGGCTGGGGAGCCAGACGAATAAAAAACTCCTGCACAAACTGCTCTTCAGCCACTTTGGTTTTCAAAAAGCCTTCCCGGCGGACAGGATCATAGAAAAAATCCCCGAAGATGACCGTAACTAATCCGGACTGGCCATGGGGTTTATATTTATCAGGCTCTAAACTGTCTAAAAAAGTTGGGTGCATGATCTTCAGGCTGCAGTAGGATTCTGGAATTATAGCCTTCGGCCGGCCTTCCAGATGATAAAAAATATCCTGCCCACCGGAACTCCACTTGCGTTCGTATTTGGTATTAAGTTCGGCCGATTTTTCGGTCAGAGTAACCGCCAGACCTGATGATTTTGACTGCTCCAGAGTCCAGAAAGCTAAATTCCGATCATCAGTCACTAAGTAAAAAAGGCCGTCAGTCTTTAAACGGTTAGCAACTATGTTTAAAAAACTGCCGGAAAAGAGTCTTCTGGATTCATGGGCCTCTTTGGGCCAGGGTATGGGAAAAAGGACCCTGATTAAATCCAGACTGAGAGGTGGAAACAAAAGCTCCAAAGCCGGTTTGGCCGGCAAACAGATCAGCCGGACATTGTTTCTTTTTGGTTCAGCCAAGCGTCTTAAAGCTCTTTTAACAGACGCCCAGGCAATCTCCAGGCCGATAAAATCCCGCTCCGGTGAGGCTAATGAGGCCCTATGAATATATTCCCCGTTACCGAAACCTATCTCCAGTTCCCGGGGAGCAAGCCTGCCAAAAATTCGGTCCCAGTCCGGGCCTTGGGCTAAAGTCCGGCGGTCAACCAGAGGAGCCAGAGAGCGGTAGTATTTTTTTAAGGCCAAAAGGGACATGAAACAGTTAAATTCAAACAGGAAAGACAAAAATTTGCCTTAAACAGCCATAAAGAACAAAGGAAAAATTAACAATAACGGCGCTGAATTATACTCAAAATGCAATTGCCTTGAGGATAACCCACCCTAAGGTATCTGTCAAGCTGCCTTTACTGAAAGTTATCCCGGATCCCCTGGTCTGGAATCCATAAAAACGGCCGACTCAAGTCACCTCTTGCCGGTCAGGTCATTTAAAGAAAATCTAAATTAAAAATTTGATTACACAAGCATCATCTTTACTAAAATAGACTTATATTTATATTTATATTTTCATAAATATCAAAATTTTTGATGTCACGAATCCGCTGCGTATAGCTTTATGATGATTTGTTTGTATCAAAATTATCCGCCGGGGTAATAATTCTCTCAGCGCGAGGCCGATGACAGTCAAAAGCTTCGGACCAGACCTTTTTTGCCGCTCATATTCCGGCTGAAATCCGTTGGCTTTTTACGGCGAGCTCTCGTAATATTTAACAAAAACAACACATCTTTTAAGGCCAGCCCGAAAACTTAATCTCCACTTGGTCAGCCCCAATACCACCGAACCGGGCTTGTGACCCCGTATTACCTTTAGAGCCATAAATTTGCGGTTCTCCGGTCGGCCTCCTTATCCGGGTCAGGTAGCTGTCCAAAAAAATTGTCCGCCCCGCTACAGCAATTCTCAATAATTGATAACTTTACACTATCTATTTTGTTATTTTTAGTCTCAAAATTCCAAAAAGTCTGGTCCAAAAATAAATATTTCTGCCCTGTCAATAAATTACTTGCGCCTGTTTTTTTCTTCTGGTATATTTAGATCATATACGGAGCCTATATTTGCCATTCCGAAGTAGGCCTCAGGTTTGAACGCTTCGGTCACTGAAGAGACAATCCGGTGTTCTGAGAAATCCGGCCGGTTGTTTTGGATTTGATTGTAAGGTTCGGCTGCTGGCTGATTTAGTTTGTCAAGGCTCCATTCCAACCTTATGTTAGGAGAATATATGAACCGGGAAGTGAAGAAATTCTCGTCCCAAGAACCCATCAACATGAGTTCCAGTGATCTTGGCTTTGCCAAGAAAGTCGGTCAGGTGGCCGGCACGGATCTCAACTCCTGCCTGACATGCATGAGCTGCTCAGGCGGTTGTCCCATGTATCCCTACATGGACTACGGTCCACACGGGATCATGAGGCTGGCGGTTCTGGGTCTGAAGAAAGAAGCCCTGACTTCGACCACCATCTGGCGGTGCGTTGGCTGCCACACCTGCGCGGCGGTCTGCCCCATGGCCATTAACATCGCCGGGGTCATGGACTACCTTCGCGAAGAATGCTTGAGCGACAAACTGCCGGTCGGGGATGTTCCTCTGATGCAGTTTCACCGGGCCTTTTTGACCTCAGTGCGGTTCCACGGACGTTCGTCTAAGGTCGAACTTATGGGTCTGCACAAGCTCTTTACTTTAGGCAGCGGCCCCAAAGCCTGGATGCAGGATGCGGTTTTAGGCGTGAAGATGATCTTAAAGAGGAAACTTCACCTTTTGCCCTCCCGTATCTCCGGCTCCGGCCTTTCCCAGATCCGGAAAATCGTGACCGGGCCCTGGCGTTCTAGGTAGGAGACAAGCGCATGTCTGATTATCTGATGGAAGCCTCCTATTTTCCGGGCTGTACGATGAAAACCGGTGTTGAGGAATCCAATCTGCCCATGCAGATCGTCCTCAGCAAACTTAAGGTCAAACTGGAAGAGATAAATGACTGGAACTGCTGCGGTTCCTCTTCCGGTCACGCCATGAACCACGAAATTCCGGTTGGAATGGGTGCCCGGAACTTTTCCCGGATTACCCCTGGAAAACCTGTCGTTATTCCCTGCCCCAACTGCTTCAGGAACTGGGCCACAGCCAAACACCATCTGGAAAACGAGCCGGAAACGAAGAAAAAATACGAAGATTCCTTTGGCCGCCTGGCGACCGATGTTCAGCTTCTCAACATTTACGATCTCTACTATCAGGTCCTTAAAAAGGCCAAAGAAGATTCCGTCACCTTTGAGAACACCAAGCCTTTAAACGGCCTTAAGGTCGCGGTTTACTACGGCTGCAGCGCCATGTATCCCAAAGATCTGAGGCCCACTGATCAGCCCAAAGATTCCGTTGAGCAGGTCATGAAGGACTTAGGGGCTGAGGTGGTGGTCTGGCCCTGGCCTCACCAGTGCTGCAGTGCCTTTGTTTCGGCTGTTTATCCGGAAATCGCCGAAGAGTTCATTACCAAGATCGTCGGCGGTGCGGCTGCGGCCGGTGCCGAATGTCTCGTTACCACCTGCGCTATGTGTCAGATGAATGTGGAAATGAGGATTATTTCCTCCAACATGCCTAACCCCATGCCAATTTTCCACCTCAACCAGCTCATGGCTATATATCTGGGCGAAAAAGCCAGCGCCCATGGCGATTGGTGGAAATTCCACTTAGTTGACCCGGTCCCTCTTCTGAAAAAAGTCAGCCTCTGGGATTAAAAATATTGTAAGGCCCCCTTATGGGGGCCTTTTTTTTCATAAATTATCTATATAATAGCATATTAACATCGTGTTATTAATAATTTTGGCTGCCACCGAAAATAAATTTTAAGTAAATAAAACCCCGACTTAAGGTAAGTCAAATCTGTTACCATTAAAAATTGACGGCTTGTTTTGCTTGTGGTACTTTAATAACAAACAATGCTTACAAAAACTGACTCAGTGGAATCCCTGTTTATGTTATAACTGAACAAAGCCGCTAAATCCAGTCTATATGGAATTTTTTAATTGCAAATACCTGTTCCATGGTATTTTATCTTTTGCTCCGGACGGTTTGGTTTTTAATATTACCCCGGCGGATAATTATGAGAATCTATTTTTTTCGGGTTCACCTTGACTTTTGCGTATTTAATTTATCTATGGTCAAAATTATCCGCCGGAGTAATACTTAGAACCAATTGACTTTTAAAATGGGCAACTGAGGCAAAGGAGGCCAAAAACTTAAATCCCAGCCCTTAAGAGGCAGAAAACCTGATTCCCCGGTCAGTTAAAAACTGCGGAGACAGGACTATCAGCTACTGCCAGAACAGGTAAGGCACTCTAAGTTCTCTACTGTTAAAGAAAACGTTTAGTGTTTATAATTTAGGATAATTTTAGCATTTTTGTTGTCGATGGCATTTAAGCAACAGCTAAATAGATTTATTTTATGGCATCAACTGCTGCTTGACAATCATCGGCCTTTTTTCCCTTATTAACGCGAGACGCGAGGTGTAACATCTATGATCTGGCAACAAATTTATGATCCAATCAAAGGCTTGATTAATGTCGGGCCTGAGTATGTTATATCGGCACTGGTAGCCGGTATTCCTCTGTACCTCCTGTTTTACATGCTGGCGGTCAAAAGAACAGCTGGCCATAAAGCCGCTATTGTCGGAACTCTGGCAGCCTTAATCTTAGCTATTGTTCTGTGGAAAATGCCGGCAGATATGGCTATATATTCTACCTTAATGGGAGCTTGTTTCGGACTCTTCCCCATTGTCTGGATCGTCATCACGGCCGTTTGGATTTATCAGATGACTGTTGAATCAGGTGAATTCGAGATCATAAAGAACTCCCTGGCCGGTCTGACCAATGACAGAAGGCTTCAAGCCATTTTCATCGCCTTCGCCTTTGGGTCCTTTATTGAAGGCACCGCCGGCTTTGGTACGCCCGTGGCCATTACCGCTGCCATGTTGGTGGGTCTCGGCTTTAATCCTCTGTACGCCGCCGGTATCTGTCTTATAGCCAATACCGCTCCTGTGGCCTTTGGAGCAATCGGCGTACCCATTGAAACCGCTGCCAGAGCCTCCGGTCTGGACATCAATCATATCAGCTCAATCGTTGGGCGCCAGCTTCCGTTTCTGTCCATTATAGTGCCTTTCTGGGTCTGCTGGACCATGAGCGGCCTAAAAAATACTCTTGAAGTCCTGCCCGCCCTTTTGGTCAGCGGTCTGTGTTTTGCCGGATCTCAGTTTGCTTTCTCCAACTTCCACGGACCCTACCTGCCTGATATCATGAGCGCCATTGTCACTATCATTGGCATGGTCATCCTTCTGAAAGTCTGGAAACCCAAGAACATTTGGCATTTCCCTGATGAGAAAGGCACCTCTTCGGAAATCAAAAAATACACGCTGAACGAAGTTCTCCGAGCCTGGTCTTCCTACATCATTCTGGCTGTTATGGTTTTCATCTGGGGTCTCGGTTCCTTCAAGGCCGCTCTGGCTCCCACCGTAGTCACCATTCACTGGCCTGGCCTTGACGGCCTAGTTCAAAAAGTGGTCCCCATCGTTCCTGAGGCACAAAACTACGCCGCCACTTTTACGTTAAACATCGCCACCGCCGCCGGAACAGCTATTTTCATCGCCGGGCTGATTTCCTGCTTCATTATGCCCAATTACGGTCTGGGCAAGGCCTTGCCCTGTTTCTTAAGGACTGTCAAACAGCTCAAGTTCCCCATCTTGACCATCGTCTTGATCCTGGGTCTTTCCAACATAATGAACTACAGCGGAATGAGCAGCACTCTGGCTCTGGCCTTTACCAACGCCGGGTTCCTGTTCCCTTTCTTTGCGCCGATCATCGGTTGGCTGGGCGTGTTCCTGACCGGTTCTGACACCTCCTCCAACGCCTTGTTCTGCGGTCTTCAGAGAACCACCGCCGAAGTTGTCGGCATTGATCCCAACCTCGCTGTCGCGGCCAACTCATCAGGCGGTGTCACCGGCAAGATGATCAGCCCCCAGTCCATTTCCGTGGCTACCGCCGCTACCGGTCTGATCGGGAAGGAGGGAAACCTCTTCCGGTTTACCCTAATCCACTCTGTAGCCATGACTCTGGTCGTCTGCCTTATCACGCTCCTGCAGGCCTACTGGCTGTCCTGGATGCTGCCGTAATACGTACACCTGGTCATATTTGAATCCTCCAAGCCGGAAAACCTTTTGGGTTTTCCGGCTTTTTTGACCTTCTGCCAAATAATGTTCACGTAAGCGGAAAAAACGATAAAATCTTCTCTGTCAAACTTTAGGCCCCGGCTTCCAATGATTTCAAGCCACTATCCATTTATCAGGCGGATAAATATAAGAAATGGCCAGAATTACTCATAGATTGCCGGAGAAAGCGGCTTTTGCCGGCTACAGCAGTGATCTATTATATAATGGCATTGTCTTTGTGGCTTGAAGTACCTTTGGAAGAAGTTTTTCGAGTCATTTGCGAAGGGTTGAGCTGGCTTGAAAATTCTGTCCAAGTGACGCCCTAAAATCTGCAAGGCATCCATATCTCAGGCCAGAACCAAGCTTGGCTCAGAAGTCATGCGACTTCCGGCGGATCAGGTTTTATAACCTCTGGCTTCTCTTGACGCCCCTGAAGCTTGGCACAGAGGATTATTGCAAGAGCTTGTGGCTGATAAAGTGATTGTCAAAGTCGGCGAAAACCGTTACGCCAGCTACTCTCTAAAAGACAGCAACGGGTAAAACCGTTGTCAACGACGCAAAAATATTCTGGTCAGAGATTACGGAGCGGCAATAGACAGCGTTTTTCTTGTGACTGTTCATTGTATCAATACCTGGTTTTGTGTAAGATGTAACGGCGGTCAGGTAGTTCATAGGCCACCAATGCCCTGCTTGCCTGTGCTTATTGGCGGGCGGTTACAAACTTCCTTAACTCTCTGCACCTTCTCCTGCAGATTAAAGACCGATGGCCGGACGCTTCCATCTGTCCTATCCTCTCGAAGTACCGTCCCGATAAACCAAGGCTATTGAACCAAAACTGACCGAAACCCAAGGCCGACAGGAGACATTCCTTAGGAAAGCGGCCAGCAATAGCCCGTCATTCAACTCGCATGATTATTTTAGTGTAAGGATTCGTATTACTACGGCATTTGTCCATTACAGCCTGTATCTCCAGGTCAAAAAAAACAGCCAAAAACAACTTGAGTACAGCAGGCAGTCTGCCAATACCGTATCTTGACAACCATCCGGATTATTTCAGCCATGAATTACCGGTCCGGCCTCTTTTCCCTCTGTTCAGTCACCGCCTTTTGGCTGTATGCCAGCCGTCCATATCTCTGGGATGTCCGGTCGGGATTGCTTCCGTCAGTTTCTTTACCTATTTTCGGCCCGGACAGTTTGACGCAGGCAAACGGACAGCTATTAAAGACGCCGGATAACTGGAATATTGAAATATTTTCCGAGCCGTTCCTAAAGCCCCTGGCGACCGGCAGATCAGATTATGCGGACTAAAAGATAAAAAAGTGCCTGAAGCTTAACTAACAATCCAAGCCTCAGGCACTTTTTTCAATAGAAAATAAATTATTACTTAACTTTCAAACTCTGCCCTGGCTGAATATTATTGTCGTTTTTATTATTGAGTCTTTTAAGCTCATCGACCGAAATACCGTTAACCCTGGCAATACTGTACATGGTGTCACCGGCCTGAACTTGGTACGTCCCAGCGGGACCTCCGCCCGTCTGAGCCGATTGCCTCACGCTGCCGGCGGCGGTTCTGACGTTCAGGACCTGACCGGCCGAAAGACTGTCGCTTTTGAGACCGTTAATCCGGCGCAGTTCAGCCGGAGTTGTTTTAAAAAAAGCGGCCACGGATTCCAAAGAATCGCCGGATTCCACTGTGTAAGTTTCCTGGCCGCCCCTGCTGGAGGACGAAGCCTGAGGGCGGGCAGCCTGATCGGCCGGAACCCCGGCAACTTTCAGTTTCTGACCAATGCGGATGCTATCGCCGGACAGGCCGTTTAAAGCCCTTAAATCAGCCGACTTAATACCATGCCGCTCGGCAATGGTACTGACCGTATCCCCTGGCATGACCTCATATGTGCCGGTCTGAACCAGGTCGTTTTGGCCTCTTGTCTGGGAGGAAGGAGCCTGAACAGAAGAAGCCGCCGACCCGGCCACCTTCAGTTTCTGACCAATGCGGATGTTATCGCCGGACAGGCCGTTCAAGGCCCTTAAATCGGCTGACTTCATGCCATAGCGCTCGGCAATGGTACTGACCGTATCTCCGGGCACGACCTCATGCATGCCGGTCTGCCCGGAACCGGCCTGAGGCGAAGACTGAACGGCTATGGCCTGAACCGGCGAGTCCGGCCCTGGTGATGAGGCTGCCTGGCTTTTAATCTTAAGTTTCTGGCCTGAACGGATCTGATTGCCGCTTAAATTATTAAGTTCCTTGAGTTCATCGGAACTCAGGCCGAACCGGTATGCAATAGTGCTGACCGTATCTCCGGGCACAACTTCATAAAACCCGTCGGACTGGCCGGAACTCTGGGCCTGAGCTGTCCTGACCTGAGGTGTTTGAGAATTGGTTTGAACCGCAGTCCGCACATCAGGCCTGGCATCTGGGGAACCGGTCACTTTCAGTTTCTGGCCCGAGCGAATATGATCGTTTTTCAGACTATTAAGATCCCGTAACTGGGCTGAGGTCATGCTGTGACGTTCGGCAATGGTGCTGACCGTGTCCCCTGCCGCTACTTCGTAAATCCTGCTTTCACTGGAGGCTGCGGTCACTTTCGGCGCGGGACTGACGGACTCGGAGGTCAAAATCAGCGTCTGGCCGGAACGGATGATATCTGATTCTAAGTTATTAAGCTCCCTTAACAGGGCCGAGGATAGATTATGGCGTTCAGCCACCGTACTGACTGTATCCCCGGGCACAACGGTATAGACCCGATTGGCGGACGAAGAAGTCCTTCCGGCCTGCGCGATCTGGACCGGAGCTTGAGTCTGCGCCACTTTGAGTTTCTGGCCCTGAACAATCCGGTCGCCTTTAAGATTATTCAATGCCCTAAGTTCGGCCGTGGTCATGTTATGGCGTTCGGCAATAGTACTGACTGTATCCCCGGATCTGACCTCATAGACCCGCTGGCCGGCCGTCCTGACAGCCGGAGCCTGAGGCCTTTCGGCTGAAACTGTCAGTATTTGGCCAGGCCGGATTACATCATCCGATAAGGAGTTTAAGTTTCTTAATTGGGCTATGGTTAGCCTATGGCGCTCGGCCACAGTGCTGAGCGTATCTCCGGAACGGACACTATAAGTTGACGAGGCGGTCCGGGGATCGGCTTCAGCCGGACCCGTACCGATTAAAAGTCTCTGGCCGGTCCTGATCCTGGAACCGGTTAAATTATTGTGATTATTGAGCTGTTCCTGGGTGATATTATAGCGGGCGGCAATGGTGCTGACAGTCTCTCCAGACTGAACTGTGTGGTAGACCGGCACGCCTTCCGTCTCTTCCACCCAGGTAGTTCTGGTTTTGGGCAAAGTGGCCGGAGTTAAAGGCAGGTTGGAGTTAACTAGTAAGACCTGGCCTTCTTGAATACTGCTGGAAGCCAACCGGTTGTCCGCCTTGAGCTTATCGACCGAAGTGCCGTAAAGTCTGGCCAGATCGCCTAAAGTATCTCCAGATCGCACCCGGTGGCGGATACTGTGTATAACCGGTGCCCGGTTGTTTCTGGAGGCCGAGGCAGTCACGGCCCTGACCGCCGGAACCATAATCGGGGGTGAAACCGCAGACGGAGTCCGGGGCTCTGAAGTCCTTCTGGCCGCAGGCTGAGTCTCGACGGCCTGAACAGCCCGTACAGCCTGAACCTCACCCGGTCTGGGCGCCGGTCGGCTGGAAGTCCGGGCCACAGCTGTTTGAACCGGGACCTGAGAATCGGGGATCTGGGCCATGGAAGCAGGCAGGACCAGTTGCTGACCGTTGCTTAAGCGGGCCGAGGTCAAGTTATTGTACTGACGGACGACCTCGGGGGTCAGATTATAGCGGCTGGCTACGGAGTCAACCGTCTCTCCCCGTCTGGCCACATGGATGGTTATCCGACGGGATTTCTGGGCTTCGGGCAGCTGGGCATAGAGCTGATAAAATGAAGAGCTGGCTCCCACCGGCACACGGAGAACAAAATCCAGCTCCGAGGGCGGCGTGGACAGACGCTTTAAGTGAGGATTTAGTTCTTTGATTCTCTCAACACTTGAACCGGACAACTGGGCAGCCATGCTTAAATCAATAGGTTCCGGCACGACCACCTCATCCCAGACATCAACCGGGGAGCTTTCCACTTCCAAACCGTAAGCCAAAGGATCTTTGGCAATAATGGCCGCCGCTAAAAAACTGGGCACATAGCGCTTGGTCTCGGCAGCCAAAAATCCGTCCGCTTTGGCCATATCCCAGTAGTTATCCACCTCCGGTTTGGCCATGCCCTTCATGATCTTGCCTTCCCCTGAATTGTAGGCGGCGATGGCTAAAGGCCAGGAATTAAACATATCATAAAGGGCAATGAGGTAATCGGCGGCTGCATAAGTTGACTTAATAGGATCCATGCGCTCATCGACCCACTCATTAATGGTCAGGCCATATCTTCGCCCGGTGGCGGCAATAAACTGCCACGGTCCGACCGCACTGGCGTGAGAAACTGCTTCGGTTCGAAAGCCGCTCTCAATTAAGGCAAGATAAACCAGATCTTCCGGCAGGCCCTTTTGCTTCAAAATGGCCTTCATAATAGGAATATACTTCTGCCCCCGGTTTAAAGAGCGGGTCATGAACCCCCGAGCGTCATTTAAAAAATAATTGACATTGATCAGAACTTCCTGATTCAATTCCAAAGGAACATCTTCTTTGCGCCCGGAAATGGCCCGAAATTCCTGGTTAACCATCTGATCAAGCTGTTTTTCAAAGCGGGGCCCCAGACGGTAGTATTTCTGGCCTCCGCTGCGGCCTTCCCGAGCGACCATACTAGCCTGGCGGCCCATAGCTGAATCAGGAGTGGAACCACAGGCAGTCAAGCTGATGGCAGCCAGACAGGCCAGATATGTCCCAAATAAATTTAGATACTTCAATAGAAGATTCCTTTTTAACTTAATTCTTAAGTCTTATGTTTAATTATATCCCACCCAAGAAGTCCGGACAACAAACCGGCGGTTTTTTGGGGGCATTGGGGATAAAAGAGGGTAATTTACTTAGAAACCAAAAGCCATAGAAAAAGGGCCAGGAAAAAAGCCACATTTAGGGCTCCCTGTTCTGGGTACCCAAATGGTTGCTCTTACTTCATCCTAATCTTCGGCGCAGCCCACCAGCCGATAGGCCGGAAAGGAAACTCCGCCTCCTTAAAAGTTTAATTTTGAGTTGGAATCGAAAATACGATTCTATTAATAAATACCATCTGCTGGTAGAAAAAGACATATCCATTGAAGCCGTGCCCCTCGGAAATGTTTTCCGCCGACACTGAGGATCAGGCCCTCCTCCGACCTGCCATTTGCTGGCCTTAATCCCCAGACTTCACGAGGACGAAGCTCCTGAAGCAAACTGCCTCAGGTATTAAATCTGCGGAAAACGCAGTGGGATGACTGCCGCTTTACCCGGTTAACCTAGGACTCCTACAAGCCCCCTGCTTTAGCTGGTGTAATTGGCCAAAAATCAAAAATATATGAAGGTATAAAAAAGCTGAATTGAGGTCAGCCATAAGATTTTACCCATGACTTATAATTAATGTCAAACAGCCTCTAATTGAAGGGTTCAGGTTTCAAAAAAAAATTTAACTTAATTGTTCTTGTCTTGGATTTAAAACAGCTGGAATAATGGTTTTAGGCTGTCTTCTGCTAATTATGATTGTAATTAAGAATTAATTTCAAAACTTCGGCCAGGCCTAATGGCCTCAGGCCAGAGACCGAGGTGAACCTAAACCTGAGGCTTATGCCAGTTAATATTAAAAAAAATGAGACATAGTCTCAGCCCTGTTTTATGTTCACCGGTACTATAAATTAATATTCCACTGCTGGTATCTTAACAAAACGCGTAAAATCTGCTATATTTGGAATACTCCGGACAAATTACTTTCCGGATATGTATAATTCTGTTCCCTGACTGAAGAGGCTGGATATTTTTCCATTGTGTTTTTCTGGCCAAAAACTTTACTGTCTGATAAATTATCAATCATCCGGACTGACTCAGCCAAAACACTGTCTTCAGGCAGGAAGCTGTTCATGGAAGATGATTACAGGCCCCAAAGAACGCACCTTAGGCGGACCCAAGTTGAGGCCAAACCTTCCAAACGAAATTTGGGCTTGAACAGTCCAAATTGCTCACTTCCGCTATTTGGTCAATCAGGGTATAATAATGTCCATTATGAAAGAGGACTCACGGCCACAAGTGCCCCACGACGCTGCCTACAAAAGCTTCTTCTCTTTCCCGGAAGTGGTCAAAAGCCTTATCCTGGGATTCATTCCAGGCAAATGGGTGCGCCGTCTGAAATTCAATACTTTGGAGAGAATTAGCGGTCACTTTGTGACTGACGACCTCCGCCTGCGCTACGGAGATCTGGTCTGGCGTGTCAAGAGCAAAGACGGGGTCTGGCATTACATTTATTTTCTTCTGGAATTCCAACAAGAAATAGATCCCTGGATGGCTGTCCGGATCATGACCTATGTCGGATTGCTGTACCAGGATTTGCTCAAGAGCGATTTAATGGAAAAGTCCGATCCGCTGCCGCTGGTGTTTCCTATGGTCTATTATACCGGAAAAACCCCTTGGTCAGCGCCTTTGGATGTCGGGGAGATGCTCGGCCCCATACCGTCTGATCTTCAAAAGTATTGTCCGAGACTGCCCTATTTTCTTCTGGAAACAGCCAAGTTCAAGGAAGAGGAATTGGACAGGAAAAATATCGCCTCTCAGCTGATACGAATGGAAAATATCGCCCCGGCCAGAATGGCAGAACCAATCAATTCCCTGGTAAAAATGCTTAAGGCTGAAAGATTCAAGGCTTTGAAGCAGACGATAGTGGAGTGGTTATACCGATCGTTCGAGAAACGGCCGGGATTCCAATGGTCAGTGATGGAAGGCATGAAACTTGAGGAGGTGTCAAGTATGCTTAGTCAAAATCTCGACGAATGGGAACGGAAATTTGAAAATAAGGGACGGAAGGAGGGACGGAAGGAAACGCTGGAAGAAGTCCTGTCAAATCTGTTGGCTGAACGATTCGGATCGGAGATTGCCGCCGTCTGCGCAGCTGAACGTTTTCAGAACGCCAATCCCCAACAATTTAACATCTGGCTCAAACGCATACTGACCGCCAAGACAGTCAATGAAGTGTTTGACGACTAATGGCCATCAAATAACCCCTTCCCCCGGTCCCAGTCGAGGTGACGATTATTTGTCTTTCGGCTGTCAGAATGGTCTATTTTACCGGGAAAAAACTCTGGTCAGCATCTTTGGATGTCGGTGAGATGCTCGGCTTCATACTGTCTGATCTTCAAAAGTATTTTCCGAGACTGCCCTATTTTCTTATGGAAACAGCAAAGTTCACGGAAGAGGAATCGGACAGTAAAAATATCGCCTCTCAGCTGATACGAATGGAAAATATCGCCCCGGCCAGAATGGCAGATCCGACCAATTCCCTGATAAAAATGCTTAAGGCTGAAAGATTCAAGGCTTTGAAGCAGGCGATAGTGGAGTAGTTATACCGATCATTAGAGAAGCGGCCGGGATTCCAATGGTCAGCGACTGAAGGCATGAAACTTGAGGAGGTATCAAGTATGCTTAGTCAAAATCTCGACGAATGGGAACGGAAATTTGAAAATAAGGGACGGTTGGAAGGATGGCAGGAGGGACGGCAGGAGGGACAGCAGGAAACACTGGAAGAAGTCCTGTCAAATTTGCTGGCTGAACGATTCGGATCGGAGATTGCCGCCGTCTGCGCAGTTCAACGTTTTCAGAACGCCAATCCTCAACAATTTAACACCTGTCTCAAACGCATTCTGACTGCCAAGACAGTCAGCGAAGTGTTTGACGAATAAAGATCCCTGAAAAATACCTCCCCCATGTCTCGGTTGATGCAGTGCTGACTCATCCCTCGCCTGCTGTATGGGGTCGCCCGGCGGACGGCGAACCTCAAATCAAAGGCAACGCAGGGCCTGTTGAAGATTATGATTTCAGCCCTGTCGATAAATTTTCTTCTTATTTGGTTGGCCGTCAATTGGGACTTTTCAACTAACTCAATGATAAAGAGAGTTTCTGAAGTTCTGGATCTAAACGTAAAAAATGACTTTTAGTGATGACAGATCTATTTTTTATCCTAAAAGATCTCCTTATTATTTTAATTATACATAAATAAACTCTGTTCCGGCCAAATCATCCAAGCAGGTTTAACGGACAAAATTTCATTTTTGAGCTATTAAAATTTTCTCACTTTTTTACTTGATTTTAATTTATCAATGACAAGTATTTTTTATGAAAATCAGCAATTCCGCTTTCAAAACTCTTCAAAAAAACTTTATAAATAAGTTAAATATCAAAGAAAATCTCAATAAAATATACCAAAAGTATCTAAATAATAGTTGAATAGAAAGATAAGATATTTTATGTTTATCTTTATTATTCTCTTTACATGAACAGATTATGTTTTATAAGTTTTTAATGTGACTTATAGATAAAATGTTGGATATTTTCACCTCAATAAAAGATAAAAAGAAAGTTGAGAAGATGACAGCCTATATTGTAGGCTTGTAGGCTATTCTATTTGCCAATTTACTGATTATATGGATACAATCTTCTCTTTAGGCTGGACCAGATGCCAGCTCATTTTGGAATTCATGGATACAGCACCCAAAAAGAACCCCAGTCCGTTTACCAGCAAACAGTCCGGGGCCGCAAAAAAGACGGCTGAGGTCGAAACAAACCCGAAATTATCCGCCCAGGAGTTGGTTTTACGCTACCTTAAAGTTCATAAAATGATCCCTTTCGGCTAACAGTCCCCAGCAAATCTCTGACCAAAATTAAAGTACCATTGGCTGATAACCCGGTTTTATTGGCTGATTTTGGCCGGACAGGCCCAATTAGGGCTTTTTGAATTTAATATTTTAGCCCAAAGTGGTTTATTTTTCGTCTAACAATCCCGGCCCTGGATTTTTTTAATTTTTCAGCAATACTTATAATTACCTTTTAAATAGATCCTGTTTTAACTAAAATACTTGCTAACAACTAATATTATCTCCGACATTCAGGCTCGCATCTAATTTCAGGGGTCCAGGCGGCTCATTTTTTTCTTGAATTTTGTCAAAAATTACCCCATAAAAGGAAAGTGACATCGGTCTTACAGCCCGAGTTGTTATAGGTATTGCCTCAAGGGGCTATGTACCTTATAATGCCTAATTTTAAAAGCTGACCTGCCACAATATTTTGGCCATAATCTTTCCAGGAGGCTCTGCCAACATGTGTTCCGCCTTAACCAGACTTAAATTTTCAGCCGGCCGCTGCCTAGGTCGAACAGCCCTATTCTTAGCCGCTTTTATCTTAGTATCAGTAGCCACCGGGGCCCTGGCCAGCGAAGCGGAATTAAGGGTCCCGGAACTGACCGGCACCCAAAACCATTACCTGATGGGCGGTCTGGTCGTTTGCGTTCTGGGTCTCCTCTTCGGTCTTTATCAGTATCTGGGAATAAAAAAGCTGAAGGCTCACAGTTCGATGCTTGATGTGGCCGCCATGATTTACGAGACATGCAAAACATACATGTTTCAGCAGGCCAAACTTTTAGTCATCCTTTTGATCTTTGTGGGTGCCTGTATATCCTTTTATTTCGGGTATTTAGAGGGCATGTCCGCCTCTGGCGTGGGCCTGATTCTTCTGTGGACAATTATCGGTATCTTGGGGTCCTACTCGGTGGCCTTCTACGGAATGAGAGTCAATACTCTGGCCAACAGCCGCATGGCCTACGCCGCTCTGTCCAAAAAACCATTAAAACTCTTGAATATCCCATTAGATGCCGGCATGAGCATCGGTGTTCTTCTGATATCGGTGGAACTTGTGATGATGCTCATAATTTTAATCTTTGTGCCAAGAGACTTGGCCGGAGCCTGCTTCATAGGCTTTGCCATCGGCGAATCGTTAGGCGCCAGCGCCCTGAGGATTGCCGGAGGTATCTTTACCAAGATTGCCGACATCGGGTCGGATCTGATGAAAATTGTCTTCAAGATCAAAGAAGACGACCCCAGAAACCCCGGCGTTATCGCCGACTGTACCGGCGACAACGCCGGGGACAGCGTCGGACCTACTGCCGACGGTTTTGAAACCTACGGCGTGACCGGAGTGGCTCTGGTTACTTTTATCTGCCTGGCCGTCGGCCAAGGCCAGAGTTCCCAGCTTCTTCTGCAGACCAGCCTTTTGACCTGGGTCTTTGTAATGAGAATCCTGATGCTGGTTACGTCCCTTCTGGCCTATTATGTCAATAAAGGTTTAAGTTCAGCCCGCTTCGGCCAGACCCAGGACTTTGATTTTGAGGCTCCTTTGACCAGTCTCGTATGGCTGGGCTCTATCCTGTCTATTATTATGACCTTCCTGGCCAGCTATTTTCTGATAGGTCCGGGCACGGCCACTGGCGCCCAGATAGCAGCCATTTCCCCCAAACTCTGGTATGTTCTGGCGGCCATAATCAGCTGCGGCACATTAGGAGCCGCCTTAATTCCAGAATTCACTAAGATCTTCACCAGCGGCAAATCGGCGCATGTCCGGGAAACAGTCGAGGCCTCCAAAGAAGGAGGCGCCTCCCTTAACATCTTAGCCGGCTTTATTGCCGGAAACTTCAGCGCTTTCTGGATGGGAGCAGTCTTCTGTGTGCTGATGTTTGTGGCTTACCTCTTCAGCCAGCTCGGTCTGGCCGGCATCATGGAATACCCCTCGGTCTTTGCTTTTGGTCTTGTGGCTTTCGGCTTTCTGTCCATGGGCCCGGTGACCATTGCCGTAGACAGTTACGGCCCGGTGACCGACAATGCCCAGTCCATTTATGAACTGTCTTTAATAGAGGAAATTCCTGACATTAAAGAGTATCTGGAAAAAGAGTTCGGCCAGGCACCCGATTTTGAGAAAGCTCACTATTATCTGGAAAGCAACGACGGGGCCGGAAATACGTTTAAAGCCACCGCCAAACCAGTTTTAATCGGTACGGCTGTGGTCGGCTCAACAATCATGATCTTTTCCACTATTTTAGTTATCCAAAAAGTGTTAGGTGTCACTCCTGAAACTATCTTAAATATCTTAAACCCTTACACAATTCTTGGCTTTCTGTGCGGCGGGTCGGTCATTTACTGGTTTACCGGCGCCTCAACCCAGGCTGTCTCAACCGGAGCTTACCGGGCAGTGGCCTATATTAAAGAGCATATCAATTTAGACCCCAATGCCTCTAAAAGCGCGGCTGTGGAAAATTCCAAGGAAGTGGTTAAAATCTGTACGCTCTACGCCCAGAAAGGCATGTTCAATATCTTTATTGCTGTCTTTTCATTTGCTCTGGCTTTTGCCTTCCTGTCCAGTCCCTCAGCCGACAACAATTCGGTCTCATTTTTTATTTCCTATTTACTGTCCATTGCCCTTTTCGGGCTTTTCCAGGCTATCTTCATGGCCAACGCCGGCGGCTGCTGGGATAATGCCAAAAAAGTCGTGGAAGTGGATCTCCAGCAAAAAGGCACTCCCCTCCACGATGCTTCGGTGGTGGGCGATACGGTCGGAGATCCTTTTAAAGACACTTCCTCAGTGGCTTTAAACCCCATAATCAAGTTTACGACCCTGTTTGGTATGCTGGCTTTGGAGATTGCCATCACCGAAGAATTCCGGTCTATTTCTCTGCCTTTCGGCCTGGTTTTCTTAGTTATCGGAGTCTTCTTTGTCTACCGTTCCTTCTACGGTATGCGCATCTCCAGGCTGACCTCTAAATAACTTTCCTGTGGCCCCGGTTCGGTCCGGGGCCACAATCTTACCCCGTGACCAAAGACAAAATAAAAGCCGCTGATTTGGCTGTCCTAAAAGGGCTGACTAAAACCCGCAGTCAGGCTCAGGCTTTAATTTTAGCCGGCCGGATTCTAGCCGACGGTCTGCCGGTCCGAAAAGCCGGTCAATTATTATCATCTGAGGTTTATTTGTCTTTAAAAGAAGGCCGGACCTACGTCAGCCGGGGCGGGTTTAAGCTGGCCGGAGCTTTGGAAGATTTTAATTTAGAAGTTAAGGGGTTAAAAGTTCTGGACGCCGGGGCCTCGACCGGCGGCTTTACGGATTGTCTCCTTCAGAAAGGTGCTTCATGGGTTACGGCCGCCGATGTGGGCCGGGGGTTAATTGATTTTTCCTTAAGAAACGACCCCAGAGTTTTGGTTATTGAAAATCTAAACCTCCGCCGCCTGACGCTAAATGAAGCCGAAGAAAAACTTAAAGCCCCTTTTGAACTCATTACGGCCGATCTGTCCTTCATCTCACTGAAACTGATCCTGCCGGCCTTAGCGCCATTAGTCATTCCCGGCGGCCATATTTTAGCCTTGGTTAAACCTCAGTTCGAGGCCGGACCGGAAAAAGTCGGCAAAAAGGGGATTGTTAAAGATCCAGCTGTAATTAAAGAGGCGACCCAGAGCATTATCGCCTTTGTGCCGGCTTTAAATCCCCCTTTTACGTTTTTGGACCAGAAACCTTCCCGCCTGACCGGGGCCGGAGGTAATCAGGAAATCTTCATCTTCTTACAAAGAGAAATTTAAACTACGGCAAAAGATCGTAACCGGCAGATTCCGGAGGTGTCTTTAAGCTGGGCAGGGCTCTTTCCAGCAAAATCTCATGATGACCAAGCCCCGAGTAGCCAAACGTCGTTCTGATGGCTGTGGCCACAAATTGGGCGCTGCGGTCTAAAGCCACCGGCAGACTGTCGCCTTGAAGCAGACAGCCGGTCAGAACACTGGAGTACATATCCCCTGTCCCGTGATACTGGGTGGGAACAAAAGGCCTCCCGGCCAGCCAGAAACGGCCGTCTTCCCGGTTATAAGCGGCTACAGTACTGCGATCCAGGCGGCTTTTTAAAGGCAGGCTGGTAATGACCGGCATGGTCGGACCTAAATCGGCCAGAGCCACAAGCCAGTCTTTAACTTCGGTCTCGTCTAAAGACTCCGGCACGGGCCTTCCGAGCATTAAAGCGGCTTCCGTAATATTGGGGGTAATAACCTGGGCTTTAGCTGAAAGCTTACTCATTTCCCCGACCATTTCCGGGGGCATGGAGGCGTAGAGCTGACCGAAATCGGCCATAACCGGATCGACCACCACTAAACAGTCCGGGGTCCTGAAACTGTCAATAAAGTCAGAAACCATGGCCGCCTGTCTGGCCGATCCCAAAAAACCGCTGTAAATGCCGTCAAACTTAAGACTCAATTCTTTCCAATGACTGATAAAGCCGGGCAATTCGGATGTTAAATCGAACAGCTTAAAGCCTTCAATGGCCGTATGAGCCGACAGGACGGCTGTGGGCAGAGGACAGACCTCAAAACCCATGGTGGACAGGACCGGGATAACCACAGTCAAAGAGCAGCGGCCGAAGCCTGAGAGATCGTGAATGGCCGCCACTCTGGGCAGAGGATTACGCATGAATTTGCCTTTCATAGATGCTATCGAGGGTTTGGGGGAGGCTTATCGCCGGCTAAAACGCCCAATACTCCGGTCAGTCCCAATAAGATCATGAGTGAGCCGGAAAAGATAGACATCACAAATAGATGGGGGGAAGTCAGGGTAAAGGAGTTCCTGATAACAAGAATCCCTAAAGGGATAAAAATGACAGCCAGCGCCAGACACAATAATTTCTTGAGCATTTAGTATATGCCTCAAAAACATCCTGACTGGGCTGAGGAAAACCGCCTTAGCTCCCAGTAACGTCTAGTTCGTCCGATTGGTCCGAGCATCTTTATGTTGTGATCTGACATTTATCCTGGAGATTCGATTGCTCCTGTCTCCTGAACAGGCATTAAACTTACGCCTCATAGTATCTGCGTCGGTATAACATCAATTCAAAAACCGGCTCACGATGAACACTGAACTCTACTCTTGATGAACTGCCATGGGCAAGAACTCTTACCAAAGACTCCGTAAGTTTCTGCAGATTTCTGACTATCCTAGGATAACAAAAAGCTATCTATTGACATGATTCTGCAAAATTAAACTTAGTTTTTAGGTCTAAATATAGGTCTAAACATAGTGATGATTGATTAAATATTACAAAAAAAGCAAAAAAACAATTAATTTAAACTATAATTAACGATTAATTAACCAAAACAGTCGTTTTAACGTTATTATAACCATAATAACATAAAAAAGGCTATCACCGTTAAAATAGCACCACTCGCAAAATTTTTGTTTGCAGACATTGCCGAATCAAATTTTGTCTCTAAAATATCCAGCTTAGAACAAAATTTATGCTCAAATTGGACCATGTCAGCCTTAAGATTATGTTCAAGTTTGACCATGTCTGTCTTAAGATCATACATATCCGACTTAAAGGAAGCTATGTATGACTGGACTACAACCAGCTGAAGATTAATGCGGTTGATGTCAGAGTCATGCATCCCAGAGCGATAACCGAAATCTTGCCATTTTTCACGCTCTGCACTTTAGTCAGAGTTGGCGGACTGATGATCTGTTACGAGGGTAAGGTTAGGGGGCCTGATTCCTGTAAATTTGTTTCGTTAGACATGAATCAATAGCTCCTTCGCAACAGTTGTTTAATAATATTCTACTGTATAATTTGATAACTCGTCAAGTTATTTGAGGAGACGAGGGGCGAATAGATTCAGTATTGCGAACGCGAGTAGATGTTAAGACCGCTCATATTATTGATATACCCTCAAATGGAGGACAGCCTCATAATTCAAGGTGAAAGTAAGTTTTCTGTTTTCAACTTAGGCAGGGCAGTCCAACTGGTTAAGCTAAATTTTTATCTACAAAAAGCAGACGTCAAAAATATCCCAAAAGTTATTCTGTTTTTTGTCTTCTGATGTATAAAAATTCCAGCACTTGGAATCTCCTTCTTAAACTGCGGGGAGAGTTGTTCTGACTAGACCTGAGCCGTGAAAAACTCTCTGGAAAAGTTGAAACTGATGAAACTTAATATTGGAGGCTATAAAAAAAGAAAACCGGGCCGTTGTTGAATTGAGCTTAACAGAAAAATATACAACCACTGTTTATTTTATATTATCAAACAACAAGGCTTTTATTATAGTAATAGTAATTTTTTTATTAATATCATCTCTAAAAAAATCAATTAATATATCTTTTTGAGTCAATTAAATCATTATCTTCTTTTTACCATTAAGTTTAATACTAACGTCTTGATTAGTGAATTTATTGAATTATTGTATGGCGACTTATGAAGTACAATTTTATAATCAATTACCAAATTATATATTAAAATTATGCTTAAAAAGTACTTTATATATTATATAAAAAATTATTTTTATGTTACCATGCTTATTTTTTATTACAAAAATAATTAACGTTATAAATATATAATACTATTCCCATTGTAGCAAGTTGGCAGACTCACCATTTTGGACACCCCGTATGGTTATTTAGATTATAACCAACGGGAGAAGAAAAAAATCACTCACAAGAGCATTACTATCTATATTATACATATTGTAATGACAGATAAAATATTTAATTATTACAGACAATAAAATAAAAGAGATAATTAAATCACCATAGCTGTTACGTGAAAAAACTAAAACTACGGCAGCTAATTTTGCGCCAAACATCATTGTCAGTAAATTTTATCCAAAAAAATGCTGTAAAATAATTAATATGCGTCAAATACTATAAAAATGTTTTAAAAAATTTTACATGCATAATTATGATAACATGTTTTTTACCAACCACTGTTTAACCTAAGAAGTCTCACATCGCAAATTAGAGGTTTACGGGGTACAAGGCGGCTAGGGAAGTGAATAAGGAGAAAAAACACCCTAAGACCCGGCGGCTGCGGCCTAAAAGCCAGAGGGATTGCCCCGGGCCCTAAAAAAGCCAGCCGCCAGGAACCTCAGGGTAATACCGAATTAGCCCTCGACGACCGAAATGGCGTTGACTTCGCAGGCTTCCACGCAGGACTCGCAGCCGATACACTCAGTTACGTTGACCGCAACAGCCTTACCGGACTGGATCTCGTAAACGTCCACCGGACAGGTATCTTTGCAAGCACCGTCGCCGGTACACTTACCGGCATCGATCTTAACTACATAGGCCATGATAGCTTACCTTTCAAAAAAAGTTAAAAAGCACCCAAAAATAGGGACTCACAAATGGAACCGTCACCAGTCCGGTCAAAACCAGCCAAATAGAGGCTCCTTTTAATGGGAATTAATAACACAGCCGGTTAAAAAAGGCAAGTTTTTTTGTTGACGAGTTTTATAACGGGGCATTTTTGGGCAATTAATAAAAAACCCCGGGGGTACCCGGGGCTTTTATTTTTGGACGCTTTTCAGGCTGCGTAGACACTGATTTTTTTTCGGTCTGAGCCGTAACGCTCAAACTTCACTAACCCGTCAATGAGAGCAAAGAGGGTGTAGTCCCGCCCCATGCCCACATTATGACCGGGATGAATCCGAGTGCCCAATTGACGGACCAGAATGTTACCGGCCCGGACGGCCTGACCGGCGTAGCGCTTAACGCCGCGTCTTTTTCCTATAGTGTCCCGGCCGTTACGGCTGGAACCACCGGCTTTTTTATGAGCCATGGTTAAATTCTCCTATATGTTTTTAGGCCTGGACTCCGGGTTCAATAGTAATGATCTTCAAGGCAGTATAGTTCTGACGATGGCCCTGAGCCTTATGGTAGCCCTGACGGCGCTTTTTCTTGAAAACCAAAATCTTTTTTGCCCGATCGTGAGCCACTACCTTGGCTTTAACCTGAGCGCCGTCCAGCAGCGGCTGTCCGGCCCGAACATTCTGGCCGTCAGAAATCAAAAGAACGTTGTCTAAAACAACATCATCACCGATATTGGCCGCCAGGCGATCGACTTTAATGGTGTAATCTACGGCCACCCGGAACTGTCGGCCTCCACTTCTGATTACGGCGTACATGTAAAACCCTCCCCCTGAAAATCAGAAATAGGTACTTTACCCCGGAAATTCAGCTCTGTCAAGATCTATTTTAGGTCCGCCAAAAAATCACCGGACAACCAGATTGACCAGCTTATCAGGCACATAGATTTTTTTGACAATCGTCCTGCCCTCAAGCCATTTAGAAACCGCCGGGCTGGCCAGGACCAGAGGCTCAATCTCGGCCTGGGCAAGTCCCTGAGCCAGATTTAAGCGGCCCCTTAATTTCCCGTTAACCTGGATAACATATTCCACTTCCGGCCGGCGGCAGGCCGCTTCGTCAAACGCCGGCCAGGCTGATTTAAATATACTTTCCTGATGCCCTAGTATCTCCCACAGTTCTTCGGCTAAATGAGGGGCTAAAGGGGCCAGTAACCTGGCCAGTGTCTCAGAAATGTCCTTATTGCTGATCTTATTTTTCGTAATATGGTTAACCAGCTCCATCATCCTGGCAATGGCCGTGTTATAGGAAAAGCGGGCTATATCCTGTCCCACGGCTTTTACGGTGCTGTTCAGCCAGAATAAAGTTTCCGGCTCTGCGGGCGGTTGGGGATCCAAAGTTCCGCCCTCCGGCGGACAGACTGCGGTGTACAGGCGGTCTAAGAAGGCTTTCATGGCCTTAACTCCGCCATCCCGAAAGTCGCCGCCTTCCAGATAGGCTCCCATGAACATCAGGTACATCCGGAAAGCATCGGCCCCGAACTCATTGATGTATTGATCAGGATTAATGATATTGCCGCGGGATTTACTCATCTTGGCTCCGTCCCTGACAATCATGCCATGGGCCACAAACTTTTTGTAGGGTTCGGCGAAATCTAAATAACCGCAGCTGTGGAGAGCCCGGCACAGCCAACGACTGTACAGAAGGTGCAGAACCGCATGCTCATTGCCGCCTACGTACAGATCGACCGGCAGCCATTTTTTAGTCAGTTCCGGATCAAAGGGCCGGTCGTCAAACTGGGTCGAAGGATAGCGGTAAAAGTACCAGGCCGAACAGAGAAAATTATCTGAAACATCCGTTTCCCGTTCGGCATGGGTCCCGCAGACCGGGCAGACGGTTTTATGGAAACTTTCTTCCCTGGCCAAAGGCGACAAACCGCTCCCGTCAGGCTGATAATTTTCCATCTGGGGAAGTTTAACTGGCAGATCCTCTTCCGGAACAGGAACCGGACCGCACTTGGGGCAGTAGATTATCGGTATGGGCGGCCCCCAGTAGCGCTGACGGCTGACGCACCAGTCTCTTAGCCGGTAATTCACGGCCCATTTGGCTTTTCCTTCTTTGGCCAGACTTTCGGTAATTCTCTCTTGGCCGGTTGTTTTAGCCGGCAGACCGTCGAAAGGACCGGAATTAACCAAAACCCCCGGCCCGGCATATGCGGCCTTCCGGACATCTAAACCCTCGGGGGCTTGGACGACTTCCAGGATGGGCAGATTAAATTTTAAGGCAAACTCATGGTCTCGCTCATCATGGGCCGGCACAGCCATAATAGCCCCGGTGCCGTAACCCATCAGGACATAATCGGCGGCCCAGACAGGTATTTTTTGGTCATTAACCGGATTTAAGGCGTAAGCTCCGGTAAAAACACCGGTCTTCTCCCGATCCTCGGCCTGGCGGTCCACTTCCGTCAAGTGGCTGATGGACTGGCGGTAAGCGGCCAGAACCGGGGCCTGTTCCGGGGAGGTTATTTTATCCAGTAAAGGATGCTCGGGAGAAAAAACCATGTAAGTGGCCCCGAAGAGAGTATCCGGCCGGGTGGTAAAGATACTGAATTCCGGACCGCCCACCACTTCAAAGATGACCTCGGCGCCCTGGCTGCGGCCGATCCAGTTCCGCTGGGCCACTTTTGTCCGCTCCGACCAGTCCAGCCTGTCCAGCTCGTCTAGCAGCTCCTGAGCAAAGGCGGTGGTCTTAAAGAACCATTGGGCCATCTCTTTTTTGGTCACAACCGAAGAGCAGCGTTCGCACTCCCCGTCTATGACCTGCTCGGCGGCTAAAACGGTCTTGCAGCCGGGACACCAGTTAACGGGCCCGGTCTTACGGTATGCTAAACCGTTTTTATAAAGCGTCACAAACATCCACTGAGTCCAGCGGTAATAGTCGGGACTTGTGGTGTCAGCCTGATGGGACCAGTCCACCATGAGGCCTACTTTTTTCAGCTGAGTCTCCCGGAAACGCTCTATATTTTTGGGCACCATCTCAGCTGGGTGGCGGTTATTTTTCAGAGCAAAATTTTCCGAGTGCATACCAAAGGCGTCAAAACCCATAGGCTCAAACACATCGTAGCCCAGAAGCCGGTGATAGCGTCCCTGAATATCCGAACCCACAAAGGCAAAGAGATTACCGACGTGAAGTCCCTCGGCCGAGGGATAAGGAAACATCATGAGGTTATAAAAAGGCTTTTTGGCCCCTGCCAAATCGACCCGGTCAGTTTGTTCCGTCTCCCAGCGCCGCCGCCACTTGCTCTCAACCGCCAGGGGATCATATTTGGCCATCGGCCACCTCCTAACCTCAGGAAAGAATACAGATTTTTGGTATTTAAAGACTAATATGTCCGGCTGTCAATAGCCTACGATTCTTCCAAATTGACTATAGACGTTGGCTCAAAAGAAGAGCAGGCTTTATTAAAATATAGCTGGACTTTACCGGTAGGACCGTTCCGGTGTTTTCGGATGGTTAAAAAAGCCTGGCCCTCGGGCACCTGCTGATCGGGTTTAGCCAGTTCGTCCCGGACAATAAAGGCAACAATGTCGGCATCCTGCTCAATGGCGCCGCTGTCTCGGAGATCGGCCAGATCGGGCTTGCTGACATTTTCCGGCCTTCTTAGCTGGGACAAGGCCAGAACCACAATATTAAGCTCTTTAGCCATGGCTTTAAGGGCCCCGCTTATTTCACGGACCGATTGCTCCAAGTTGCTGTGTTTTTCGTTCGGCCGCATAAGCTGGAGATAGTCCACCACGATCAATCTCAGAGGATAGGGGGATTTATCAAGCTTTCTCAGCAGCCTTCGGGTTCTGGCCCGTAGATCCAAAGGCCGCAGCGCCGGGGTGTCGTCTATGTAGATACTGGCTTTCATCAGTCTGGCGACCGCCTCGCCCATGGCAGCCATTTGTTCGGCCGGTATCCGCCCGCTGCGGATGTCACGAAGATTGTAGTTCCCAATCTGGCACAAAAGACGCTGAATGAGCTGCTCAGTGGACATTTCCATACTGAAGATAGCTACGGAATAAGCCGGCATATCAGAGCGGGTCTGGCGCCGGTACGGAAGAGCGGCGTTGACAGCCAGATTTAAAGCCAAAGAAGTTTTGCCCATGCCGGGCCGGCCGCCTAATATAATGAGATCAGAGGCCTGAAGTCCGCCGGTCAGATAATCCAGCAAACTATAGCCGGTGGGAAGTCCGGAAATACCGCCGCTCTGGCCGCTGGAGTGCAGGGCAGCTACCTTAACGTAAACCGAGTTTAAGGAATCTGGCATAAAGACCATTTCCCTATTTTCACGATTATCCCTTAACCCGAAAACCCGTGACTCGGCCAGATCCAGAGTCTCCTCAGTATCGGAAGTCGGATCTTTGCATTTTTCTGAGACCTCGGCGCAGATCCCCAACAGCTGCCTGAGAACCGATTTATTGACTATAGACTGGGCATACTCTTTGATATTGGACGGAACCCCGGAATGATCCCACAGATCGGACAGATAGGTCAGACCCCCGACTTTGACATCCTGGCCTCTTCTGACCAGTTCATCCAAGACAGTATATATGTCCACTTTGCGGTTCTGTTCCCACAAAGTCAGAATGGCCCCGTAAATCTCCCCGTGAGATTCTTTGTAAAAATCGCTTGGCTTTAGCTGCATATCCAAAGTTAAAGGCACAGCCTGCTGGATATCAACCAGTAAGGCGCCAAGTAAAGCCCTCTCCATAGGTATATCTGGCTGGGAGGAGGCATGAACAAGCCCGGGGCGGCCGGAAGTCACGGACGGCGGATCATCTTCCTGGGGCATACTCTGATACTGGCTATTTTGGTCCATACCCTAATATTTCCTTTTTAAAAGGCCAAAGTAAGCTGAAACGGCTTCCCTGTTATCTCTGTCAGACAGGCTTACATAGACTTACATAAGGAGCGCAAAATTGTAAATACTGGCATTTACCTGAAAGAAATGGAGGAATCATTTATTTAGAATAAAACACTGATTTCCGGAAATTTAAATCCAATTTATGATATAATATAGACAAAGATTTACTATCAATATAAAATTACATTTTATTAAATTTTAAGGAAACTTTACAATATAAAAAATCTATAATTACCTTCATTTAGTAAACAGACAGAGAAAATATGGTACCCTTACTCCCAGCCCCCAGCTCCGAAGTCTGGATTATGCCACAACTTTTAAAAAAATTGAAGATTTAAAAAAGGCTCCATCATCCAAAACCCAGGACGAAGGACGAGCAGATTTTGTTTTGACAAATACAATTATTATATAGTAAAATGGGTGAAGCTAACATCAGACAGAAGACCTAAGCATCAATTATACTAGGGTGAGCTTTTCAGCTCTGACCCTTTATTCTAAGATAAATTCGGTTACAGTATCTCCGGATTTTTTAACATTGGTCAACCGCCAACAGGTCTCATTAGAGAAAGACGCCTAAAATATCGGTGTAACTCTTTAAAAATTTTTTGGACTGATCTTCATCTAATACAGACTATTTCCCGAGATAAGTAATATTAACCTAAAGTATAAATTAATTTTTTTTGATACTTAAAAATATAGGGCAGTAATGGAAGAATATTATTATGTAATTGGTATCGTCATATTTTTTTTCATTATAACTTCGACGTTTCGCAGTCGGAATTATAAATCGCGCAGAAGAAATTTTAATCGCCGAAACAAACAACCTAATTATAGCGGCACAGATCATAAATCAAGAAATATATACTACCAATCACAAGGTAATTATCATATAAAGAAGAAAAGATACTATAAATCAGCAAATATTGATAGAAGAACAATTATTAACACTCATAAAGCACTTAAAAACCATCAATTACAAAATTATATAATAGATATAGCCAAAATTAGAGGCGATGAAGGGGAACGTCAACTCAAAGAATTTATAATTAGTAATAAAAATTTCACAAAATCACCTATATTTAGCTCAAAAAGAATTTTTGACCAATATAAAAACCATAAACGTGAGATAGATATTATTGTTGTCACTAAAAAATTAATTTATATCATTGAATGTAAGAATTGGTCAGGAGAAATAACTTCTTTTAACATGAAAGATAATTATTTGAACTACAAATCATACTATAATGGATCTATAGAACAAAGATTTAATCCAATAATAGATAATAATTATAAATTAAATCTTTTACATTCGATATTAAACGATAAATTTGGCAACATACCAGTAGAACACTTTGTTAATAAACTTATTTTTATCAATAAAGAGATGAAATATCCTATTTCAATAGAAAAAAATGAAAATGTTATAACGTATAGACAACTTTCTCGCTATTTTTCGTCTCAAGAGACAGGACACGCTTTCAGTCTGAGCAAAGCCTTGGTATCCGGCCTTTTGCATTTAATAAAGAGTGAAGAGCAGGTTAATGACACTCTTCAAGCCAGATATGGTGATCTGCCTCACTATAAAAAAATTGTCCAGTATTTAGACAGTCTTCCTACTTGGGACTACATTACATTATCAGATGCCAGTGGTACAAAAAATATTATTTCTGGAGACATCAGAATTTCTAATCTTTTCTACAATAAGCAATTAAATTACAGAGATATTTCAACCCTAAAAGTCGTGCCAGGCAAATCGTTCTTGATTCCATTAATCTTTTGTAAATCAAATCTAAATGCCAGTATTATATGGAAAAATAACTCCAGTCATAACCCTAAAACAGTACCGATTAACTATGAAGGAAAAATTTATTTCCGAGAAGCCGGTTCTCCAGACCAGACTGAGTATAATATTCTGGATATTGATTCTATTACTATTGGAAGCTTTAATTCAGAGCCGGATCAAAAAAATCGGGCAGTCAGTAACCGATAAATTATCTCCTCCAGTATAATCTGCCAGTTTCTGTTGAAATCTTACCTTCCAACGGTTTATACAGATAATAACATCGGGCTCTAAAGGAACTCCGTGCGGCCTGGATTAAAGGTCGGCTGTAATTGAAGAGCCAGAACTAATATAAAAATTTACTAATATATCATTAGCTAATTATTATAAATATAATCTATATTTCACTAAATTATCTTCTAAAAACTTTGGCGGTATTAAAAGATGTAAATAATTTTTTAATATTGCATTTTTAGCTTTATAAATAGTTATTTTAAACTATTTATGAAATAAATAATTTATTTTTAGAAATTATAGATATTTTTCTCTTGAATATGAACTATAATTTTGTGGGATCTCCAATTGTTACTTCCCTCTTTGCCATTTTCTTGACAAACAAAATTATTCGGTTCGCATTGATCATCCGGTTATTGAGTTGTATAATTTGGACATATCTTTGAAGGTATCAGCGGTAAAATTGATGGAGTAATTCGTGACTGGATAAAACGGTAAAGCTCTCCCGAAAAATTTCCCTGCTGATAAGCCGATGCAGGTCTTAAAAAGAATTTCTAGGCCAGATATGGGGGCCTTGAAACTGGAGTCCCCGCACGAGTACAAAATGATTTGAGAGAATTCAGAAAATTAAATCAATATACGACGGCGAACTTAATCCAAAACTAATCACAAAAGAAGGTAAGAGTATATTTAATGTTTTTGACGTTAAAATTGAGGGAATAATGTTTTTTTAGTTGACTGTGTTTTACGCTTTTTCTGAAAAAAAAAACTTCTCCGCCAATTTTTTTCAGCAGATGCTGAAGGCGGAAATTAAGGTAACATGCCTGTCAAAGCTTCATTTTTTTGGTTTAACAACTAGTCGCGGCCTGAGAAGTCCGGTTAAGGACAATACAAAATATGGGTAAGGATAAAATCAATAAAATTCAGAATAATCGCCGTAAGGCTAAACCCAGTTCGCCTGAAGAAGAGCTTACGCACGGCCAAAAGTCTGCCAAGGGCAATGACGAAACTCCGGACCAAGCCCAGGCTGACGAAAATGTCCAAAAGATGGATGAAAATGAATTAGCCGCAGGTATCTTTTTTAAGTTAGGTTTTCTTTATGAAACAGGACAGAATGCCCCTAAGAACATAGACCAAGCATTTGAAATGTATACTAAGGCATCCGATCTGGGGCATAGGGAGGCTCAATTTTGCCTGGGCCGTCTCTATTATTTTGGCCACGGAACGGCCATGGACAAAACTAAGGCAGTTGAATTGTTCCGCCTGTCCGCCAATCAGGGTATGGGCATGGCGGCTTTTCATCTTGGCATGATGCTCTATGGCGGAGAAGGCGCACCTATAAATTTTACCGAAGCGGTAAAATGGCTCAGTATGGCTGCGGAAGATGGGGTGGCTGACGCCCAATTTCGCCTTGGTCTCATGTATCGTCTGGGTGACGGCGCCGCCATGGATAAGATCAAAGCGGCTGAATTGTTCAATATGGCCTCTCTTTTGGGGGTGGCCGATGCTCAATTTAACTTAGGCGCCATGTACATGATGGGTGAAGGTATAGAACGAGACCTGTCCAAAGCGGTTGAATTATTTGAGCTGGCTGCTGAACTGGGTTGTAAAGAAGCTCAGTACAACCTCGGCAGCATGTATTTTGAAGGCTCCTGCGGTCTCCCTCAGGACAGGCGTAAAGCAAAAGAATTGATCAGTTCGGCAGCCGCTCAGGGTATGGTTGAGGCACAGGTGGCGCTTCGAACAATGGATTCATACAGTTGAGACCCTAAGCCCGGCTTGGAGCTATGTTTTTCCTTGAGATACCTTGTAAAGCCTGGCCAATTATTCCAAAGTCAGAGCCGAGCAGATTTTGTTTTGATAAAAACAGATTATTAATAGTATGTTTAGTGCAGGTTTCAATCTGACCAAAAAACTTAGTTCTATGTTATAATTAATTTTCAGGAAGTTTTTCAGACTAAGTCCACTGAATTACAATAAGTGATGTTGATTCGTAGCCATCAGCATCTTTAATTCAGAGCCTGATCAAAAAAAATATGGCTGTCAGCAACCAGTAGATCATTTACCATGTCTAAGCTGTAAATTTCTGTCGTAAATCTACCTGTCTCCGAATTTTCCAGGCAATAAGGTTCGGGGGCTATAAACAGCCTGAGGCAAAATTTAGCTGATTGTTATAAGATGTTTATTTCATTTGAAAACGAAAAACTAATTAAAGATACTATTGAAATTTTAAAGTTAAATTCAGATAATCATTTTTATGACAGTCGAAAACAGACTATTGATAAATATAGAAAAAATGAGATGCCTTTTGAATTACTGACATATTTGTTTCCTTTTATCGCCAGTGAACTTGAACGGCAGAATTTGAAAGAGCCAAAGGAATTGGAAAAATATTTTCCTTCATTTTCTAACTCGGATACATCCCACTAAAACTAATCCCCTGTAACATCAAGTTTGCATAGCGAGACTTCTCTCTCAGACTTTCAGGGGGTCAAAAATGATATATCTCCATACATTTAAACAATATAAGCTTGTTGGCACTAAATTTGCCGTCTTTGTCATGGTGGATTAAAAAGTGCCCCCCAAATTGGAAAAGGCAGAACCAGACAATTTTACTAATGCACTGATATCCGGTCCGGCCGTGGCTGCTCTTTTACAGCGTCCTTTGCCCAGATTCAGGCCAGGTTTTTAAAGATCATTTTTACGTCAACGGGCTTGCCGAAATACGGCCAGCTGGTCACCAGGCCGTCAACCCCGGTGGCCGCCAGTTGACTGACCGTCTCCGAGGTAACTCCCCCGGCGGCTACGATCCTTATTTTTGGGTTAATATCCCTCAATTTTTTGACCGTCTCCCCAAGGACTTCAGGACTGAACTTCTCACACTGGATTATCTCGGCCCCAGACCGGGTCAACAGCTCGGCCTCGGCTGGATTGGCCACTTCGGCGGCAATCTTTCTTTCCGGCGATTTTTTTAACATTTGAGGGATTAGTTTAGCCAGAGCTTCAGACCCGCCTAAAAACTCGGAATGCTGGTCAAAAATCAAAATTGAATCCGTCAAACCAACCCGGTGAATTTGGGCGCCCCCGGCCAGAGCTGCGGCCAGGGACAGTCTTTTGGTGCCGGGAAAATGCTTTCTGGTCACTAGAATTTCCGCCCTGGGGGACTCCTTTCTGGCCAGTTCCACCAAAAGAGAACACCTTTGGGCTATGCCGCCTGCATATTCCAAAACATTCTGAGCCACTTTATAGACCGCATGGAGCTGTCCGGCCAGGCCGGTGGCTTTTAAAATGTGGTCCTGGGGATTTAACTTCTGGCCGTCTACGGCCAGAACTTCGACCTCAGCTCCGGCCAGAACAAACAGCTTCCTGGCTACTTCTACACCCGCAGCCACTGAGCTGTCTTTGGCTGCAGCCGTCACCTGGCCGTAAGCTTTCTCAATGCCTAAAATCTGGCTGGTCAAATCGTAGATATGAAGGTCTTCTTCCATGAGGCCTTCAATAAAACTGTCCGGAAACAAGAACATGGCATCCTCCAAAAATGAAGATAATTTTGAAGCATCTTCCGAGGCAGCCTACGAGTCACCGTTCAACTTCCAGGGGGAGTTACTTTTTCTAAAATCAGATAAAAAATCAGTCCGGCCACAGCCAGAATAGCACACAAATACATGGCCCGGTCAAATTCCCCGTGGGAGACGCTGTTAAATATCTCCAAAGACAGGGTGTTGGAGCGGCCGATAATATTACCGCCCAGCATCATGGTTATGCCCACTTCTCCCGAAGCTCTGGCCAGGGCCAGAAGCAGACCTGAGGCCAAAACTGGAGCCGCCTGAGGAACTGTGACTAAAAGAAAAGCTTTTGCCGGGCCGCAGCCCAGAGTTCTGGCGGCCTGATTAAGTCTTTTTATTTCCTCGCGCCGGAATGAGGCCTCCAGAGGCCTGATCAAAAGAGGCAGTCCGGCGATGAACGCTGCCAGAATGACTCCTAACTGACTAAAGACTAGTCTTACGCCAAACCAGGACTCCAGAGGCGCACCCAGGGGACCGTTTCTCCCCAGAAGCATAAGCAGAATAAAACCCAGTGCCACCGGCGGGAAAACCAAAGGCAACGTTACCAGGAAGGCCAAAAGTCTTCTGGCCGGATTCTTAGGTCCGCTTAAAAACCAGGCCAGAGGCAGTCCCACCAGAATATGGAGTCCTAAACAGGCCAGACAGACTTTTAATGTTAAATAGGCCGGAAAAGAGAAAACCTCTTCGGCCAGACAGGACCACATGTACACTATCTCAGTTAGAACACCCCGTTTTTCTTGAGTATGTCTTTGGCCGTCTGAGTGCCCATGAATTTAACGAAATCCGCTACCGCAGGCTCTGTCATGTGACCTTTAACCACAGCTAAAACCATGTTAATCGGCGGATAGCCGGAGGTGATTTCCAGGGAACCGCCAATTTTTCCGGCATTATTTTGAGCAGCCACCCGGTTAACAAAACCGGCTTCAATTTCACCGGAAATAATATAGGCCATGACCTGAGGCACAGAAGAAACCTGGGACAAACGATCACCCAGTTTCGTATCCAAGCCGGAAGACTTTAAAAAAGCCGCCGCCGCCCGGCCGTAAATAGCCGCTTGAGCGTCCGGATAAGCAACTCTTTTTATGTCCCCCCCGGTCAGATCCTCCGGAGTCTTTAAATCAATCCCCTTTCTAAAAGCCAGAACTAGAACAGTATCACCCAAAGGCACAAACTCTTCAAACTCCACCCCGCCGGCCACTGCCTCTAAAGTAGCCCGGTCGGAGACGACCATAGTGGCCCCGGAGCCCTGAGCAATCTGGGCTACCATCTGGCCTATGTGCCCGCCGTACATCTCTTCAATAATCCCGCCCTGGGCTCTGAAGGCGGCAGTCAGTTCTTCAAGCATGGTTTTGTAGCCCGCTCCGGTGGTAATAGCCGGAGTCTGGGCCCAAAGGGAAGCAGACACTAAAATAATAAAGCAGGCCGTCAAGACCCAGACAAATGCTCTTTTCATTCTTCCTTCCTCCGCCTTTCGGCAGGATAAAAATATAAATAACCTGTAACCTGAAAAATTAAAAAGCTAACCGGCCTTTCCCAGGGAAAGCGGAATTATGACCTTTTCAAAATCAGTCCCGGACAAAAGGGTCGAACGACCGGAATTGATATTTAAAACCTGGTCGGCCAGGAACAAAAGCTCATCTTCCGAGTGCGTCACATAAATTATTGGCACCCCAAACTGACCGGGAATCCTGACCACATAATCTAAAAGCTCTGTTTTACGGCTCCTGTCCAAAGACGACAATGGTTCGTCCATCAGCATCAAAGGAAGACTTTGGAGACTTCGGGACAGAAGAGCTCGGCCGATGGCCACCCGCTGACTCTCCCCGCCGGACAGAGTATGGGGCTGTCGGCTTAAAAGAGGCCTCAAACCTAAAATATCCACCACCCGGTCAAAACTGTCTTTGGCTACTTTCCGGCCGCAAAAACGGGCCGAGAACAAAAGATTGGTGGCCACGGAAAAATGGGAAAAAAGGCGGGGCTGCTGAAAGACGTAGCTTAAATTTCTTTTTTCCGGCGGAATAATAAGGCCCAGAGAAGAATCATAGAACACCCGATCCCGATACCGGATAAAACCCCGGTCCGGACGCTCCAAACCGGCCAGAAGATTTAAAAAAGTCGTCTTGCCTGCCCCGGAGGGACCGAAAACCACGGTAATGCCCACCTCGGCCAATTCAAAATCCACCTCCAGGCAAAACGGCCCAAACCTCTTTTCGAGACAGACCTCCAAAGCAGTCGTACCGGGGAAACTGATCTGCCCGTGTTTGGATGTCATAACTATGCCTTCAAACCTGCAAATTGGAGCTAAAACATTAAATTACTTATTTTATGCTCGCCGGATCATTAATTTTGGCACCATACTATCACTTGCGGTCGGATAAGACAAGTATTCCGGAAAACTGTCCGGAATGTAATTCGTTCACAGTAACCGGCAACTGACACCAAATAACTCAGGCCCTTAATTTTTTTATGTATTTGGAAAACAAAATTTAGCTGTAAATGCTGTTTATAAGCTTACGCTTTATAATAGGCGTAATGTTGAATTCAAGCTAAAAGAACTCAATTAAGCAAAAAAGATCCGGAGATATCAGACCACGGAATATCCGGGCTTAACAGGCCAGCTTTTTTAAGATAACAGGGAAACCAAAAGACGGAAAATCATCTGAGCCGAGGACCGACAACTTAATAAAAATTCTGGAACGATCATCTTCTCATGGCAAATTGCATAAGCACGGTCAAAGTCAGCAAAGAAGGCAGTTTGACTTCTTTTGGCAAGGCAGGCAGAGGGTTAACTTGTCGGACAAGAGCCGCCGCCTCAGCGTCTAAAATAGGACTGCCGGAGCTTTGGCCAGGGAAAAGGAGACGGCCTGGCCGTTACTATTGACGGTAAACTTAACAGTGACCACGCCTCCGATGCGGCTGTTACGGGCCGACGGGAAATATTTTTTATACCTTTCCAGTTTTCATCGGACCTGATCGCGGCAGACGGCCAGAACGTCTGAACCGCGACCGGTTCCGCCCTGTCCGGCACCGAACCCGACCTCCCGGCCGGCTCCGTCACCCGCTGCTTCGGCGCCCGCCCCTGCTCCTAATTCGGACGGTCTGGTTTTTGGGGCGGGTTTTGGCTTCGGCCTGGGTTTAAGTTTTGGTGTTGGTTCAGGTTTCGGTTCCGCCACCGGCGGAGGCGGACTCTCTTCGGCCTGATCCGACACGGTTTCTATGACCTGAAGCACGTCCTCCCCGGCCGGTTCAGGTTCTGTGCTCAGCTCCGGCTCCGGGGCCGGAGAAGCAGGCTCGTCGTCCGGGCCGATCTGGCCTCCGGGCTAGCCTCCCAAGAGATCGCAGAGCAAATCCATGGAGCCCAGAACAAATACAGGCAGCTCCTTAACGGGCTGTTCGGCCAGCAGACAGACAATAACGGCCCGGTGCAAACACAAAGCCACAGCAAGTCTCTCAGAAAAACCGGCCGTCCTTCGGCTGGCTCGGCCTGCCGCATTTGAGCCATTATTCCCTCGCCACCCTCACTTACTGCCTTTTTCATGCCTATGCCGCCCGTAATTCAAACCCCGCCCACAGTCTGAATTCCGTAAATGAGTGACCGCAAGATGTCACCTGAACGCTCAATTGCTTATTCCGTGACCGCATTTTTCCTGTCACTTAGATCCAGAATACGAGCCATGCGATCGGAGCAGTATTGATTTTTCAGTAATGAGCCCTGGTGGTCACAGAAGTAAGGTCAAGATGATTATCGCGCCCTGAACCACCTGGTCGGCTTTTTTTAATATCTCAAGCAAATATAAAACAGCCATTTTGAACGTTTGCCGGCCAGGCTCAGAAAATTACATTAGAAAAGAACGGTCGGCTGACCAGCCTGGGCTTGCCCTGCTTTTATCCTCAGACAAGGCCCCGGCTTATAGCAAAAATGTCGGCCGTTAATTCTAAGCTGCTCGATCTTCCGGTGGAATATCTCACGGAACTTCGGGGGAGGATGGTTCGGGAGCCAGAAAAACCGGCGTTATGGTGGACGTTTTAAAGCCCCTATACTCAAAGTCCAGACGCTGGAGGGGCAGACCATAAAGACATCGCAGGTTTTCGGCGGTCAAAGTCTGTTCGGCCGTTCCGTCAAGGCGAACACCTTCTTCCAGCATCAAAAATGCCCGATCCGCTACGGCCAGAGCGTGATGAGGGTGGTGAGTCGTAAATATCACAGTCAAACCGTCTTTTTTTGTTAAACGATCCATCCAGCGCAGAACCAAATCCTGGTTTTTGAGATCCAGAGCCGAGGTCGGTTCGTCCATGAGCAGTATCTCCGCTTCAGCCACCAGGGCTCTGGCCAGAATCACCAACTGACGCTGTCCGCCGGACAGTTCATGAAAAGAACGCCGTTCAAGATGAGCCAAACCGACCCGGTCCAGAGCCTGCCGGGCGGCTTGGAGGTCCCGGCCGGAGGGTTGGGAAAAAAAGCCGATCTTCCTGGCCCGGCCCATGAGAACCATGTCCAGGACGGCGAAAGCGAAGGCAACCTTGAATATCTGGGGCACGAGAGCCGTCTGACCGTCCACCGTCAGGCTGCCTTCCATGGGCTTTATCAGACTCAGAATAAGTTTAAGGAGGGTCGTTTTGCCGCAGCCGTTGGGCCCCAAAACGGCCGTAACCGAACCTTTGGGAACGCTTCCTGTGCAACTTCTGAGACTCCAGCCGCCTGTCCGGTAAGCATAGCTCAAACCGGAAAAGGACACCGCGCTAGTCATCGGACCAGCCCCTGGTCTGCATTTTTATAAACATGAACAAAAAAACCGGTGTCCCTACGATGGCCGTAATTAGGCCGATGGGAATCTCCTGAGTGGTCAGACTCCGGGCCAGATTGTCCATCATCGAAAGATAAATGCCGCCTAAAAGGGCCGAGACCGGCAAAAGACGGGAGTGTTCCGGCCCTACCAGCATACGAGCCAAATGAGGCATGACCAGGCCAACCCACCCTACTCCTCCGCTGACTGCCACCTGGGCGGCCACGATGAGCGAAACGCAGAAAACCACGCTCCAGCGCAAAAAATTGACCTTAATCCCCAGAGCTTCGGCATCGACCTGTCCCAAAGACAGCAGGTTTATCCGCCAGCTGAGACCCAGAAGCGGGACCCCGCCAATTAAAGTCGCCCCGGCCATCAGAGCCATCTTGGGATAAGTGGCCGATGAGAAGCTGCCCATAAGCCAGTATACGATGCCTGGAAGTCTGGCGGCCGGATCGGACAGATAGATAATTATGCCCATGAGAGCGCCAAAGAAGGCGCTGATGATGACCCCGGCCAGAATCAGCCCCAGAACACCGCTTGAGCCCGTCAGCCGTGAAATAAAGAAAGCCGAGACCAGAGCGCCGGCCCCGAAGACAAAGGCCGTCAGCGTCACTCCGTAAAGAGGCGAAAAGCCCAGGGAAATGGCCAAAACCCCGCCAAATGAGGCTCCGGCTGACACTCCGGCCACTTCCGGCCCCACCAGCGGATTACGAAAGACCCCCTGCATGGCCGCCCCGGCCATGGCCAGACCCATCCCGGCCACCGTGGCCATCAGAATACGCGGCAGACGGACAATCATGATCACCAGCCAGGGGACATCGTCTGGGTCATGGCGATCGCCTAAAGAGGTGTTCAGTATGATTTTGACAATTTCCTCCGCCGAAACCGGATAGCGACCCAGGCCTAAAGAAAACACCAGGGACAGAAGCAATAAAAAAATCAAGGTCGGCAAGAGGAGCTTTTCTGGCCAATTTTTATTTTTTTCTTTCTCCAAAATTAAGCCTTTTCTCCGACTCTGTCCCGAAACTGCCTGACTTGAGTCATTAAACTGCCATGGACCATGGTCCAGTCGGCCTTCTCAAGGCCGACGAACAGAGTTTGCACCGGAATCTGATCTAATCCCGCCCGGAGAGCGGAGTCAAACATGATACCGGCAGCCTCCTGAGGACAAAGGAAGCAGGCCAGACGAAGCAGCCCATGGGTTCCAGCGGCCAGAGGCATAAACAGCTCCAGGCAGCCTTTTAAGGAACCCAGACCGTCCGTTACCGGAACATAAGCTTGTCCGAATCCCACCGGCGGCGTTAACAGACCGCCCCGGCCGAAGGAGAAAACGCCCCTAAGTTTTTCTTCATTCCGTCTCAGGTCTGGATACACCAGAAACAAACTTTCAAAAACCACCCGAACCTCATCGCTAAAAGGAGCCATCAGCAGCCGGGCCTCCAAATTCTCCAAGCCTTTCAGGCAAATTCTTATTTAAAATGGAGCTGAAGCGGACAAAAGGCTCGCCGATGATCCCGGCTAAGACCGGATTTCTTTCATTAGTCACTGTCAATTTTGCAAATTCGGACTCCGTCCGTCTCAAAACATCAATCAGGGAATCAAGCCGGGCCTCAGAATCCGCCTCAGCCAAAGCCGCCAAAAAATTTTCCGCAGCCGCCTCATAGACGGCCTCCGATGAACCCACTCGGGCTTCAACGGACCTCTGCCGTAAAGAGACCTGATAAATTAGCTCCCAAGCCCCGCCAGGCTGTGACGATGGCCGACTCACCCAAAAATCTTATCAGTCCTGGGCCGCCGGCCAGATCCAGTCACCAGACTTCGGCCTGCCCGTAGCTGCTGTTCTCCAAAACCGCTTTTAACTGCCGGCCGAACATGGCCAGACCGCAGTTACCGGTTGACCTTTCCGGCAGAAAGACGGCCGCAAAATCCGGCTTGACCCCGCCTTTTTCCAGCGACCCCAGCATTCCGCCTATGATGATTTGCAGAGGCTGACATTCGTCTTCTGCGGCTTATTTATCACGCCAGGCCCAGATTCCGGTCGCCTCCATCTCCAGGGCTTCAGCCCGAAAACCGGCCATGCTCAGGGAAACGGCCAGAATCCGGCCCAAAACCTGAAGCGGGACCGGGATATAGACAGTGGTGTCCGGTCTCAAATTCTGTCCGTCCTTTTGATCCTGAGAAACCGAACCTTCCCGGCCACAAAAAACCCCGGCCGGCTAAAAAAGCCTCACAGCGGGTCAAGTAACCTGCGTCCTGAATGTGATTGGCCAGTTCCAGTTTCAAATACGGCCCGGCACTGTCATTCGGCAAAGTTTGACACAGGGCCATCAATATATCGCTTAAACCATGGCCTTTCTGCCGGGCACGGATCATGTCCGGCTTAATGAAGACTGAACAGGCCCGTGAAAACCGGGGCGGCCTTTCGGCCTGACAGGCCAAAAAACCTAAATCAGCCAGGTTAAGCCCCATTCTGAAGACCTGCTGCTCCAGGAAAACTCCCAGCCCCTGAAGGCAGGCCCTCCGCGGGACTCAGGTTAATAAAACCGGGGCCTCCGTCGTCTGATAAAGGCACACAGTGAAAGGAGATGACGCCTATACTGAAAACAGAACGAACCTGCGGACTAAAAAATCGCGCCGTGGCCGCCATGGCCCGGCTTTCCTCCGTCTCTGGCCAATTGAGTTCAGCAGCCGCCTCTTTGGCCCCAAACCCGGTCAGGCCGGCCAGGAGGCTGACAGGAGGCTGACAGGAGACTCAAAATGCAGCTTAAATTCAGCGGTAAGTTCCCGAGCCGTCTGAGAGACCCGGCCGGCCCGCCTCCGTTCTCCGGAAATGACTAACCGGCCTGGAAGTGAAGAAGGAAGGCACGAGACAAAAGAAAACTGACCGGTCATATCAAGCTCGGGTCCTAAAAATAACGACGTGTCCTGACCCCAGGCCGCCAGACGCACATGCTGGGCGCCTGTATCCGTACCTATGTAAACAGTCATACGGGCAATAAACTATGGGAATTTTCAAAGGCGCTCATTCAGCGGCCGAAATAAGTCAGTTCCCGGTCAATCCTGATCTCGGGGTGTTGCTCCAGGAATCGGTCGACCCATAAGCATTCCATGTCCCATAAAAACATGTAAACCTTTTCATTTGTTCGGTCGCCGTACCGGTCGGCCAGCTCGCAAGTGTCGGGAATCGGGGCATAGGCTTTTTTGGTTTTCAAAGTCAAATCATCGACTATTTCCTGGCAGCTCATACGCTCAATTTCGTCGATATTCGCATCCGATAAGTTCAAATTCAGGAAACTGGGTTTGAAAGCGTCTTTTCCGTCCAGAATCCAGGTTATCCAGTCTTTTTCACTTTTCCAGTTGGGTTTGTCAGACCGATAGACAGCTTTGACCCGGTCCGGCTGATTATCAAGCATTTCCAATGTCACCCGTTCGTCATCGTACCGCCTGGCCAGGCCGCTGTAAAAAAGCGGAAAGGCGGCCCGTGAAGCGTCGGCTCCGGACGTTTCGTCCAAAATATCCAAAAGCTCTTCCATCATCGGCAGGGTCGATTTCAGCAGAAACAGCCTCTGGCCAACCTTCATGCCCATGGATAAAGCCGTTTTCTGAGCCCTGACCTGAAATTCGAACTGACCGGGCTGGTTATTCCAGTAATCATGGGTTTCAGAGTGTCCGAAATAGGAGGCCCCAACGTAATCGCAGCCCAAAGCCAGACGTTCCTCATACCATTTTTTCAATTCGTCGTCAGCCATGAGTCTGACTCCGCCCAAGAGAAAACTGGTCTGGTCATAGCCGCATCTTTTACACAGAGCTATCTGTTTGAAAAAGTCGGCCGCGCTTATATCGAACGAATAGCCCATCCACTGGCTGAAGTTGAAGCCGGTTTTCTCCTTGTAGTCCAAAAACCGGTCAATCACGGCCGCATAGCGATCGACCCCGAAGGTGGCAGGTTCATGAAGAGCGATTTGACAATAAAGGCACCGGTAGGCGCATTGGCCTATACCGGTTGTGATGCCTATGCCTGTGGGTATAAAATCTCTAACCATTTTGCGTTCCTTAATTTATTTGAAAACAGCGTAACCGTGGGACAGACTGTTTTCGGTTATATGCAGCATGGCGGCAATTTCGTCCGAAGACAATTCATAGCCGTACACGGTCCGGTAGGTGTCGAAAAGGACTTGCCTGAAGTCGGGGCCAAAGCCGGACCCGGGGTAGACCAACCGGCAGATCCATAAGTAAAAAAGCGGCCGTTCTACCGGGCCGTCCATCCTGGCCAGACCGGAGGGCATCCGGAATACCCGCCGCCCGGAGACCGCTTTAAGCGCCCGCAGACGCGGCTCGGCGTAGACATCGGCTACGGAAAGACGGCAGGAATAGTTCAAAAGGATAAAGTCTGGGTCGAATGTCAGTAAATTTTCAATGTTGCCAGGTCCGTTATATGGCTTTAAATTCTCGGCGACATTGACCATGTTCAAACGTTTCAAAATCTGATTAAAAACCTTGTAATTGGAATTCCAGACAAATAAATCGTCATTGTTGATCATCATTATTTTAACCGGCTCCCGGCTAAAGGCGGCGTTTCGCTCAACCATGGCCATCTGGTCTTTAAAGCGCTCAAAAAGCCATTTCTTTCTGTCCTGTTTCCGGCTCACCTCGGACAGCAGGCCGTAAAGCAAAAGTTCAATATCACCCACGCTCAAAAGCTGCACCAGGCCGGGGTATTTTACAACCACATAGTCCTGGGAGGCCGTGGCCCAGGACAAAACAAGATCCGGACGGCTGACTAAGGCCTGCTCGACACTCAGGGGAATGGCGCCCATACTTGTCAGGGCTTCGGGTATATTCAAAAGGCCGGGAAAAATCCGGCCTAAAAGACCTTCCCGTATTTCCCGGACCATAAAAGCGGCCACCGACAAAACCGAGTTGTCATTTTCGGTCAGAGTCAGATAGTGCCAGACAACCGGGGCAAAAAACATGACCCGCTCCGGCGGGGCGCTTAAATAGACCGGGGCCCCTGTCATGTCCATAACCGGCGAAGAACCCTCGGGTACGGACCGGTCGGCGGCCGTTGGGGCGAAAAGGGCCAAAATAAGCCCCGCCGCCCAAAAAGCCGCCAGGAAGATCTGAACTGTTCGGTTAATTTTATTCAAGGCCGCCGCTTAATCCGTTTAAAAACTGGCTTCCACCGAAAAAACTATGGAGCGGGCGCTGCCCAGACTGCCGTTTTCTATGCCGCTCCAGTAACGTTCGTCGGTTATGTTGTTGACGTTGAACCTGAAAGTCATTTCCGGCCCGAAATAGGCCGTCTTGAATCTGAAGCCTAAATCGCCGATCGTGTGGCTGGGAATCCTGAGCAGATTGTTGGTGTGCACATAGGCTTCGCCCTCGTGGTATACGCCGCCGGTCAAGGTCAGACCGTCAATTACCGGCACGTTGTATTCGGCGTACAGCGAAGCAATGCTCTTCGGCACGTAGGCCGGGGTCTGTCCCTTCAATGCGGGGTTAGTAGTTTTAGTTATTTCAGCGTCTAAAAAGGTGGCCCCGCCGTAAACGGTCAGGTCATCAGTCAGCTTGCCCTGAGCCGTCAGCTCCAGCCCGCGGTGGACCTGGCGGCCGTCCTGCTTCATAGTGCCGAAATTTGTCCCGTCATCGGATTCGTAGTTGGCTTTATCGATTTGAAACAAAGCCGCTGTCAGCCGGACAGCCCCGACATCCGCCTTGACACCGAATTCATACTGTTTGCTTTTCAGAGGCTCCAGGATCTCGTTGGCGTTTTTATAAGTTTGCCCTACGGTATATCCGGGCTGCAGAGCCTCCATATAAGTGGCGTAGGCGGTCATATTAGGCATCGGCTTGTATATTAAAGAAACTGACGGGGTTGTGGCCGATTTTTTATATCTGTTGTTAAGGACACGGGTTACGGTGTTATAATTGCGATTATCAATGGTGGCGTGGTTTACTCCGGCCAGGATTGACCATTGATCGTTAAATTTAATGTCATCGCCGACCATTAAATTGTAGTGGTACCAATGGTTGCCCTTGGACCAGGAGTAACGGTAACGATTGTAAGACGGAGCTTTAATATGGCCGGCGTAGGGATCATTGATATCAAAGACATAATTTGTCCCCAGACCGGGATAGACCTGCGGACCGGTGGGAGTATCGAACACGCCTGTATAATTGTCCTGAATAAATCCGTTGACCCCGGCGGTCAGAGCGTGTTCAACGCCGAAAGTTTTGAATTTAGAGTCAAGATAAAAGTAGCCTCCATTCGACTCCCATTTAGATGCTAATGCCAGAATATTTATCTGATATTGGCGATTATTATTAATTATATATGCCTGAGTATTCCCGTACAAGGCCTCCCTATGAATTTCCCGGTAATTATAAGCCGCCCGCACACTGAAGTTATCGCTGAACCTGTACTTGGCGCCCAGGGCCAAATTAAAGGCTTCCAGGTCATTAAAACCATTATCCGGGCCCCATAATTTAGTGCTGTCCAGGGGATCCGGCATTTTGTCGGCCGTTATGTTCTGCAAGAGAAATCTGGGCTGAACTCCGTCAAGATGATACTGCCCGTATGAGGTTGCCAGCTGTAAAATCAGATCTTCATTGGGTTTCCAGTCAACAGCCAGACTGACCAGGGATCGGTCAAGCTTCTGTTTTTCAATATTGGTCCGTCCGTCCTGTTTCATCACATTAAAACGGTAGCCCAGCTTACCGTCCAGTAACGGACCGCCAAAATCGCCGTGAACGTAATACTGCTGTCCTCCGTAGTTGCCGACCGTAATTTTATTCAAAAATTCGGCGGTCGGACGCTTGACATTATAATTAATGATGCCGCCGGGATTCCCCTCTCCGTACATGAACCCATATAGGCCGCTTATAACTTCTATAGTCTCCACTTCTTCCACAAAAACGCCAAAACCCAGCACATCATTCATCACCCCGTTGACAAAGGTACGGGATGTCTGAAAACCGCGGGTTGAGACTCTGGTGATGCCGTCCGTGTCATAGGGCACGGACGAAGTCAGGGGGTTCATTTTGAAAAGTTGTTCAGTGCTTCCGGCCTGAACGTTTTCAATGAGATCCGATGAAATGACGAACATGGAATAGGGGGTGTCCAGTATTTCCCGGTCACCCCACAGGCTTAAATTTTTGGTCTGCTCCACTTTGTAGCCGGATTCCGTACTGCCGTCCCGTTCGCCCAAAACGTTGACAATAGGGAGATCCACTCCGGCGGTTCCGTCGCCGTCGGCCGCTACAGCCGCTGCTGCCCAAACAAAAAGTGAAAGAACCAGGACGATGACGGCCTGGACAGTCAGTTTTTCCCATAAATACTCAGACATAAAGCTTCCTTTCATGAATTTTCGGCCTATTCAGTTCAATAAGCCGCTAAAAATATTTTTTGCCCATATTTAATAAATAACGTACTTATTTCAGTTTATAAAAGTCATACGGCATATAAAATATCTAATAAATATTTATATATTATTAATAATAAAATATAAATTTAATTATATAATTCTTTTTATGATATAATTATATGAATTTTAATTTTTAATCTTTATAAATATGCAATAAAATATAATAATAATGGTAAAATATTTCCTAAGTCATAACATTCCAAGTTTCGGCCTATGCCTGTCCAAAAAATCAAACAAGTCTCCTCTTACCGGCCAAAACCGGCTGCAGCTGCAGGGAAGATAGTCTTCTTCAGTAAATACCAGGATAATCCGTCCCAAGACCTCTCAGGACGCCTTTCAGGCAGGATTGTCTCCCCGTCATAAATCATCTGAAAGTCTTTTGCCGTCCCGTCACTGTGCATAATCTCTTGTCAGGTATAAGCCGCAAAATTCAGAGGAATATTCCGCCGCTAGCGGGAAATACTGTCTCGCGTCTAACTCTCCATCCAGCATTTTGAAAAGACTATTTTGTCTGCCGGGCTGCAGCACCGCCTGATTTCCCAGACTCAGCCGAATCCGGATGACGGAATTCTGCTCCCATTCCCAAACCAGAGCTGATTCTTATGGCCATGATGGGGGAACAGCAAAAAAGGCCGGGCTCGGCGGACATTGCCGAACCGGCCTAAGTAAAATTTGAAATAAGCATTTAAGGCCACAGCCCCGGAGAGAGCAAGTTTGCCTCCCGGCTGGCCTGAACAACTGTTATGTAAAAGCAATAAAAAGGCGGATTTTGAACTATTTAAAGATGTATTTAGAGATAAGACTAGAGAGAGAGAGAGAGAGAGAGAGAGAGAGAGAGAGAG
>JAISEL010000045.1 GCA_031264185.1 Deltaproteobacteria bacterium | reverse complement strand
TACCAATCGCGGGTATTCTGCACCCGTTGGAACGGTCTGAAAAAGGGTGGGCTTTATGTTGACGCACTCGACAATGACGAGTTCCAAAGCAATGCAATCTCACTGCTCACAGATGCTCTAAAATTTGTGCGCCACAACTCGTCCGTCAAATGGAAAAAGACCGGCGCAGGCAGAATTGAGATGCCCGATTACCCGTCCGAAGCTGTTCACGAGGCTCTGGTGAATGCGCTCGTGCATCGTGACTATATGATTCAAGGCAGCGAAATCCATGTGGATATGTATGATGACCGCCTTGAGATAGTTTCGCCCGGCGGTATGCCGGACGGCAAGCGGATTCAAGACTTGAACATCGACGAAATTCCGTCAATCCGCAGAAATCCTATCATCTGTGACCTTTTCAGCCGCCTGAAGCTGATGGAACGTCGTGGTAGTGGTCTGCGTAAAATCATTGACCAGTACCCGGTAGACACCGTGCCTTCGTTCCGTTCCACGGAGCAGTCGTTCGTCGTTACTTTGAAAAATTTGAACTACGGAAAAGCATCTATGCCAATCGGCGCTGATGGTGGCATAGATGATGGCGTAGAAAAAAATACCAAAAAAATCTTAAATGCCATTCTCCCCAACCCAAAAATCACGCAAAAGCGGCTGGCTGACGAGACCGGTTTATCAGTTCGCACAGTTGCCCGCGAATTAAAACGACTTCGCGAAACAGATATTATCCGTCGTATTGGATCGGATAGGTCTGGCTATTGGGAGATCATGAAATCAATGTAAACAGGCTACGAAGAACAGTAAGGCGGTTATACAAAACGCCGAAAATAAACTTTCTTGAAAAACAACATTGACAAAACGTGTCTTTTCAGAAAAAGGTGTTCCTGTCAGCAAAAATACCATAAAAATACATCACCAAAAATTCAGTGGTCCGGCTTTTTGGCCCTCAACCGCAAGCCTCCAGCGACGTGGTCAGCCTTTTAAATTTTATAAAAATAAATACGACTAAATACCAGTGAAAATTAATTTTTAAAATCTATTTTTTTATTTATTATATTATAAAAATATTATATTATATATTTTTAATAATTTTAACTTAATTATAAAATATAAAATGATATCTTTGTCTGCGGCAAACAATTGTAAGAAAAACTTTTTCTTTTATTCATGCTTATTTTAAGACCCGACCTGGTTTGAAGTTGGTGTACTTAGGCTTAATCAACCAAAATGGAGTTATTCATGATATCTTTTTGATTTTTGACCGGTTTTCAAATTCGGCACAGAAAATGCTTACCTATTTTTGACATAATCCTCTAATCAAGTATATAATAGCCTAAAAGCCACGGCTGCCTGGGTATTTCTCAACAGTGAAAGGGATTTGAAAGGTTAAGGCTGCAATTAAGACCAGCCTTTTGGGTTCCCTGGTTGCCTTTTTGGAGAATATATTACGGTAATTACGGCCTGTTTTGCGGTTCAGCCATTTAATCTAAGTCCGGGAGTGGGGATTAAGCTTTTCTATCCAGCGGGTAAAATTCTGACCGGGGAGATAAGGCTGTTCCGACTGAAGTTGAGCCATAAGTTCAGCTCATCAAACGCTTTAGCGGCCTGACAGGCTGTCTTTACCGCCTGCAGAGGATCAGGCGCCGGTCTGCCGATGAAGCCGAACCAGCCGAAGAGACCAGAAACGGTAGCGTTTACGGCTCAGTAAGAATCCCCCGGCTTGAAGCAGGATGAGGATGTCAGATCTTTTTTGGCAGTCCAAAGAATTTATAATTACGGTATTCAGAGCATGCCCCGTCTTAGGTTCATAATTCTGTGCACTCTCGGCGGATTTCTCCTGGTGTCCGGGATTGTCCTGTGGAATACCAGACATTTGACCGGGGTTAAGCTGGGGGCTTTAAAAAACATGCTGCCGGCCAATGTGAATATGCGTTTAAGTAACCTGATCTTAAACGAGGCCGGGGAAAACGGCCGGCAACTGGCTATTAACGCCGTTACGGCCCACTATTTCAAAGAAGAGGACTATTTTTTGCTCCAGGACATTTCCGCCTCCATCACTGCAGCTGACAACACCTATCTGGTTACGGCCCAAAACGGACGCTATACACCGGAAGACAAACTGGTTGTTTTAACCGGTCAGGTAAGAACGGAAGATAATCTCGGCCACGTTCTGACCAGCACCCGGCTTGATCTGGATATGAATAACGGCACCCTGACCAGCCAGGGGGCTTTCTGCCTGGAAGATCCCTCGCTCAATCTCTCCGGCCAAAGTTTTGTCTACAACACCAAAACCGGCACCTTGGAAGTCAGCGGCCGGATTTTATTTTTGGCGGCTTCGTCAATCAGCCCAAGCTGAAATTGGGACTGAAAAAGCCCTGGACTGAACGGGAAAACGGCAGCCAGCCCGCTGCATTTTCCGCAGGTATAAATTTAGACCGCAGCGGGTGCTCCAAAATCTCCGCTTTCTTAACGTCTGGGGCTGCCGACCAGCTAAAGTCAGGTCTGACAGAGGCAGCCGTTCAGCCCGCAGATATATATTATAAGGATTCGTGTATGGTTTTCAGTCCTGATAAGCGCCGGAAGCCTCTGGCTTCAGGTTCGGATAAACAGGCCGGGCCTTCTTCCGGAGGCCGGGCCTGCATAAACAAGAGATTACCGTTCACGATCAGGTTACTTGATCGTCTGGCCGGAAATTCGGCCGTCCGGCTTCTGTCCCGGAAATTCAATCCGGGCGGTCAGACCGCCGGAGCGGTTCTGTTCCTTCTGCCGGACGACAGTCCCGAACCTTCTGTCAAGGCTGTCTCTCTTTTAGAGTCCGGGCACCTGCACCAGACTAGAGCCTAAAGCCTTCTGATTCAGAGAACGGACGGACAGGGATACTTCGTTTTTTATTTAAACTAACACTTAAGGAGGCGGTGCTGCCGCTTCGGCCTTCTGGCCGGGGCTTCTGCGCCGAAGATTCGGATGAAGCCAAAAACCCTTTTGACAGCCCTGTTTTTTCTGGCCGTCTGTTTCGGTCTCAGTCCGGCTGATACTCTGGCCGCCCCTCCGGCTTCTCCGGCTCCTCAGTCATCCGGCCGCAGCGGCTCCAGAAATCCGGGCATTTCGCCCAGAGACGGTCCCATTTCCATATCAGCCGATCACATGACGGCCAATGACAATTCCAAAGTGGTGACCTTTGCCGGCCAGGTTATTGCCCGTCAGGATGACCTGATCATTACCTGCGAAGTTATGAAGGTCCACTACTCGCCCAAGCAGGCGGCTCCTGCTGCCCCGGCCGGAGAAAGCTCCACTCCGGTCCCGGCCGGAGAAACTGCAGCGGAGACTTTGGCCGGCCGGCCTGAAGGAGCTCCGCCGCCGATCGGTTCTGACCCGGCTCCGTCTTCCTCCCCAGCCGGTCAGTCTCCGGCCTTCAGCGGCGGTCAGGAAATAGAGAAAGTCGAATGTGAAGGGACTGTTCAAATCTATCAGGGCGACCGCCAGGCCTCAGGCCAGAAAGCCCTGTATCTGGCCAAAGCCAAGCCGAGACGGCTGATTTTAACCGGTGATGCCAGAGTCTGGCAGGGCAAAAATGTGGTCACCGGACACGAGGTGACCTATTTCTTAGACGAAAACCGCTCTCAGGTGGAAAGCCAGAATAACTCCCGGGTCAGGGCTTTCTACGAGCAGTCCAAAGGCGAAAGCTCCGGGAAATGAATCATCGGCATCTGGCCGCCTCCGGGCTGGTCAAAAGCTACGGTCCGCGCAAAGTTGTGGACGGGGTGGATATCTCCCTGGGGGTAGGAGAGATTTGCGGGCTCTTGGGCCCGAACGGGGCCGGCAAGACGACCACATTTTATATGCTGGTGGGCCTCATTGCTCCTGACTCTGGACTGGTGCTGTTGGACGATCACGATCTGACCGGCTCGCCTATGTACAAAAGAGCCCGAATGGGCCTGACCTATCTGCCCCAGGAACCGTCGGTCTTCAGGCGCTTATCGGTGGCTGACAACATTATGGCCATCTTAGAGACCATGGATATGGACAAAAGGGCCAGGGAAGAACGGCTCCGGGTACTTTTAAACGAACTGGGCCTGACCCATCTGGCCAAAAACAAGGCGGTCTCCCTGTCGGGCGGGGAAAGGCGGCGTCTGGAAATAACCAGGGCCCTGGCCTTAAACCCGGTCTTTTTGCTGTTTGACGAACCTTTTGCCGGAATTGACCCCATCGCGGTCGGCGACATTCAGCAGCTCATCAGGCTGTTAAAGGCCAAAGGACTGGGTATTTTAATATCCGATCACAATGTTCGGGAAACGCTCCATGTCTGTGACCGGGCTTATATAATAAACGAAGGACGGGTTTTGAGGGAAGGGCTGCCCCGGGAACTGGCTGACGATGAAATGGTTCGCCGCATTTATCTGGGCCAGGGGTTCTCTCTTTAACTTTTAACCGATTCTTTCGGAAGAAAAAACCGCCGGTCCGGTAAAGCTAAAGGAGTACCAGCTAAATGAAATTTCTGCCTTTCTCGTTTACCCCGGAGAGCTGATTATGGCCATGGAAATACGTCTGTCTCAAAAACAATCCCAGGTAATGATCATGACTCCTCAGCTGCAGCAGGCTATTAAGCTGCTTCAGCTCAATCAGATGGAGCTGCAGGAAGAGATCTATCAGGAGATGCTGCAGAACCCGGTTCTGGAGATGGCCGCGCCCAGTGACAGCGCCGAGGCCGCAGGAGAAAACTCCACCGCCGATCCCCTCTATGACCAGACTCCGGAAAATCAGAACCCCCAGGAAGACCAGTTCGCCGAAGTGACCGGGGAGAAGGAAGAGAAGATTCGGGAAGAATTCGACTGGGAAAATTATTTAGGCGAGTACTCCAGCTCCCCCTCCACTTCCCTGGGTATGGGCAGCCACGAAACCCCGGAAGACTCCCCCAGTTTTGAGAGCTTTACCGCCAGCCGCACCTCACTTTCCGATCACCTCATCTGGCAGTGGCGCTTTGTGGCCGAAACCCAGGCCGACTACCAACGGGGGGAAACCATTATCGGCAATTTAAACGATGACGGCTATCTCATGGCCACAACGGAAGAAATTGCCCAAATGGCGAAAAGCAAAGTCAAAGAGGCGGAAAAGACTCTGGCTAAAGTCCAGGAGCTGGATCCGGCCGGGGTAGCTGCCAGGGATCTGACGGAATGTCTTTTGCTGCAATTGGACCGTCTGGGCCTCCAGAACAGTCTGGCGGCCACTATCTGCCAGCACCACTTAAAACTTCTGGAGAAAAAGGATTTTGCCGGCCTGTGCAAAATTCTTCAGTGCGGCAAAGAACCTGTCATGGAGGCGGTTGAAACCCTTAAGTCTTTAGATCCCAAACCGGCCAGGGCTTATGCCCTCACCGACCCCATTTACGTTATTCCCGATGTCTACATAGCGAAAGTCGGTAACGAGTACATCATTTCTTTAAATGAAGACGGTCTGCCGAAACTTAAAGTCAACAAGTCCTACAAAAAAATGCTGTCAGACAAAAACGCTCCCGAGGAAACAAGGCGCTATTTAAATGAAAAACTCAAAGGGGCTGTTTTTTTAATCCGCAGCATTCACCAAAGGCAAAGGACCATTTACCGGGTCACGGAATCCATCTTCAAATTCCAGCGCGATTTTTTGGACTTTGGGGTGGATCACCTGAAACCCATGGTCTTAAAAGACGTAGCCGAAGATTTAGGCTTTCACGAATCAACCATCAGCCGGGTTACGGCCAATAAATACGTTGATACCCCCAGGGGGGTCTTTGAGCTGAAATTCTTTTTCGACAGCCCGGTCAGCCGGGTTTCCGGGGATGCCTCCCTTTCGTCGGAGAGCGTTAAAAACCGCATCAGACAGATAATCGGAGCCGAAGATCCCAAAAAACCCTTAAGCGATCAAAGGATTGTAGAGATACTTAAGAGCTCCAACATCTCCATTGCCCGCCGGACGGTGGCGAAATACCGGGAAATTTTAGGCTATGGCTCGTCCAATGAGCGGCGTCAGATGTACTAAAAATTTAAAAATATAAGGTAAAAAACTTTAAATTATGACTTTATAGAATAATTAAATATCAACAAACTACAAAAAAAATTTTCCCCCAAAAATATAATTATTTTACTAATTATTTATTTCAATACCAACTAATACTGCTTACTGAGTCTTCTTTAGCTCATCAAGCTGGCTTTTTTTAAGTCAGTTATAAAAATACCCCCAACGAGGCCGTGTATCAATTTTTGTCTTGTTTTTGGTCAGCTCTTAAGCTATATTATGAAGATCCGATTTTAACAGGGGTACGGAGCCGGTCAGCCCGCCGGCAATTTGCCCCCCGAATCGGGCCCCGGGAACATCTTGGGGCATGGGAAATCCGGGCCGCAGGCTTTAGAAAATCATGATGATTTTTTAAGCTTTGACCCTCAGATAGGAGGTCCTTTTTCGCCTCAGGACTGGGAGCTTAATCGGACCGATTCGTCGGCGGCGAAAAATATCCGGCCCGAACCGGGCCTGGTGATTTGCCGTAACTGTTATTTCTCGCTCGGGCGAGAGTGGCGGAACTGGCAGACGCACCGGCCTTAGGAGCCGGCGGCTTAGGCTGTAGGGGTTCGAGTCCCCTCTCTCGCACCATTATTTGCAACAATCATTTTCGGAGCGCTACTGTGTCCACCATTGAAGAAGTCAGTCAGACTAAACGGAAGATTGCCTTAGAAATACCGGTTGAAGAGGTCAAACCGGTTTTTGAAGAGGCGATCAGCAGCATTTCCAAGGGCCTCAAGTTGAAGGGTTTTCGTCCGGGCAAGATACCTCGGGGCGTAGTCCTCAAGCAGTGTCTGCCCCAGATCCGCAATTACCTGATCGAAAAACTGGTGACGCCCGAAGTCTATAAGGGGCTTGAGGAACACTCTCAATTTCCCCTGAACAACCCCACTTTTGAATCACTGGACATCAACGAGGACCAGCCCATCAAATGCACTGCCTTTTACGATATCTACCCGGTTTTTGAGCTGCCGCCTTTGGAGGAGATCGAACTTACCAGGTATAATTCCTACGTCTCTGACGACGAAATTCAGGCCATTCTGGAAGATCTTCAGCAAAAACAGGCCACTGTCAAGACCTTGGAAGAAGATCGGCCTGCTGAAAACGGCGACCTGGTCGATTTCAGTTTTACCGTCTTCCATGACGACAGGCAGGTGTCTTTAAAAAAAAGCGACAACACCTCTGTGACCTTAGCTTTGGGCAGCCAGCAAGTAACTGTCATGCCTGAAATAGAGGCAGCTTTATTCGGCATGAAAATCGGTGAGACCAAAGACGTTCCTCTGACCATGCCCGAAAACACCTCGTACAAAAATATTGCCGGAAAACCTGTGACTTTTAAAATTACGGTCAACAGCATCCGCATGAGGGATCTGCCCCCAATCGACGATGAATTCGCCGTTGATACCAGCTTTAGCGGGGTTACCGATCTAAAGACCTTAAAAGACTACATTTTTATTGAGCTTCAGAAAAACAAGGAAGACGCAAGCCTACAGAGGCTGCACAACGATCTGTTGTATGCCCTGAGCGAAAAAGCCGTTTTAGAGGTGCCGGAATCTCTTCTTCAGGCCGAAACAGACGCGGCGGTGGAAAGATACAAAAAAAATCTCTCCATGAATTCCGACAGCAGCATTGACCTCAATCAGTACGTAACCGACGGGGTTATTGAGGCCCTGCGCCGGAAAGCTGAGTCCTCCATCAAAAGCACCCTCATCATGAATAAGATCAAAAGCCAGTTCGATATTGCCATCACCGACGAAGAGATTGACAAGGAACTGATGAATTTAGCCTATGTCACCGGCCAGCCGTTGGATGTCATCAAAAAATTCAATGACCAGAATTCCACAAACTACCAGAGCATCAAAAACAGGATCGAGTACAAAAAAGCCCTGGATTTTGTCTGCGCCAAAGCTAAGATCACCGAGGCCGACCAGGCGGTTAATTTAAGCCTGCCTGCTGATCAGGAAGATCTGACCGCCAGGCTTTTAAGAGACCTGGAGGCCGAAACCGAACCTCAGCCTGATTCGGCGGATATTTCCCAGGCCGATTCTGAGAGCAGTCACTCTCCGGCCACGGAAGGCCAAGACCCAGAGCCCCAGATTCCCTAAACTGCCCTGAGCCGAAGGGGAAAGTCCATGACCACCTGCGCCATTTATCCGGGAACGTTTGATCCCCCTACCCTGGGACATACCGGACTGGTCGAACGCATTTTGGCTGTTTTTGACCGTTTGATCATTGTGGTGGCCAGGAATCCTAAAAAAAACACCCTCTTTACGGTTGAGGAAAGGGTGGAAATGCTCCGGGAAAGCCTGGGGGATTTACTGACAGGCCGGGTGGTCATCGACAGTTTTGACGGCCTGATGGTGGAATACGCCCGAAAGCATAAGGCCAAAGCCATTGTCCGGGGACTCAGGGGGGCCTCTGATTTCGACTATGAGTTTCAGTTGGCCATGATAAACCGCCATCTGGATCAGGATATACAGTCTGTTTTTTTAATGGCCGATTACCAATGGTTTTTCATCAGCTCTTCCACGGTCAAAGAAGCCGCCTCTCTGGGGGCCGAAATCACCGATCTGGTGCCGCCTTTTGTTGCCCGGAAACTAAAGGTCAAATTTGGCTCCAAGGCTTAAGTCAGGGCCGGTCTGTCGATTGGCCGGTTCAGACCGGCTCAGGCCATAGGTTTTAGTGGTGTGAAAATGGAAATTCTTAAAAGACTGCAGCTTCCGGACCATCTTAAGCCCCTGCCTTCGGACGAGGCTAATTTAAGGTTTGGGGACATATACTCGGATCATATGCTCCTCATGGACTACTTTGACGGCCGCTGGAGAAACCCCCGCATCGAACCCTTTGGACCTTTGTTAATGTCTCCGGCGGCCATGGTTCTCCACTACAGCCAGACCATTTTTGAGGGCCTGAAATGCTACCGCCACTCAGACGGCCGGCTGGCTCTTTTCCGGCCCAGAGACAATTTCCGCCGCCTTAACGGTTCGGCCGAACGTATGGCCATCCCCTTGCTGGACGATGCCTTTTTGCTGACCGCTTTAAAAGAGCTTTTAAAAATCGACGGCCGTTGGGTGCCGAGCCACCCCGGTTCAGCTCTCTATATCCGGCCTTTTGTCATTGCCACCGAACCTCATTTAGGAGTCAGACCGGCCAGGGAGTATCTTTTCATGATCATTACCGGGCCGGTGGGACCTTACTACAAAGAAGGCTTTGCCCCGATTAAGATTTTTGTCGAATCCTGCTATTCCCGGTCAGCCCCAGGCGGTCTGGGGGCCGTTAAAGCCGGAGCAAGTTATGCCAACAGCCTTCTGGCCACCGAAAAAGCGGCCCAAAAGGGCTATACCCAGCTTCTGTGGCTGGACAGCTGCGAACACCGCTTTATTGAAGAAGTGGGCAGCATGAATATGTTCTTTGTCATCGACGGAAAGATTGTCACCTCGCCCCTGGAAAACGGCACCATCCTGCCGGGTCTGACCAGAGCTTCGGTTTTAACGGTCGCCGCCAAGCTAGGCCTCCCGGCCGAGGAAAGACCTCTGGAAATAACCGAACTTATAGAGGCCCAGAAAAACGGCCGCTTAAGCGAGGCTTTCGGCTCGGGCACTGCCGCCGTTATCTCCCCGGTCGGGCTTCTCCATTACCGGGAGCAGGACTATACAGTGGCTGACGGTCAGGTGGGTAAGATCACCCAGACTTTGTATGATGAGCTGGTCAGCATACAATACGGCCATAAGCCAGATCCCTACGGCTGGGTGGAGATCATCGACTGAATGGCTTTATGACTTTCAGGAAACTTTTTGGTTCTATTTTGTTATTAATTAATAATAAAACTTATAACTATTAAAAACTATGGACCAAATCGCCTCTCCGGAACATATCGGCTTATTTTACTGGCGCCTGACCTGCCGGCTGCCTTTTGAGCAGTCTCAGGAACTTATGGGCCGGCTTCTGGCCGGCCGGCCGCTTTGGAATCCTTCTATCCGGACCGTTGAAGAATCCCCGGAACCGGCCCGCTTAAACAGCGTCCTGACGCTGGATCTCACCGCAGCCCGAAGCGAGGCTCTGACGCCTGAAGATATTGATTTTATCAGCCAGACTTTAAAGCACGTTACCGGGCGCCAAAAATCCCTAATTCCCAAGCTGGACATGGCCTGGCTGCCGGAACCTCCGGAAAATAATCTGGAAAAAATGAGCCAGATAGGTCCTTGGTTTATAAGTTCCCAGCCGCCGGAGGCGGCCGGAGAAGTCTCCGGCCGTCTTCTAAACCTGCCCCGGGGAATTTATTTAAGTCACTGGGCTAAAGTACGAGCCAATCTGGCCTTAACCGCCCTGACCGACTACCTGACCCCTCCGCCGGGCGCCCCGGATACCCGTCAGGACCGGATTTTGATTTTGGAAGAAGGTCCGCCGCTGCTGACCGCCGCCGCTCTTGGGGCCTCAACCGGCCTGGTCACCCTTTCGGCCTCGGAAAAAGAAACCATTACCCAAGCCGAGGAGACAGCCCTGTTCATGGGCGAATCGGAACGCCTGGAAATTATCCCCTCGCCTTTAACGGCTCTGGCCAAAGATAAAAGCTCCCTCTGGGCGGCCGAGTTCGGGCTTATAGCGGCCACGGTCTCGGCTTACGCTTTAGGTAAAGTGTTAAAATATCTTTTGAACTTTTTGTCCGACCTGAACGGGCGGCTCATCGCCACCGGCCTGGCCGCCGGTACCCAGACGGCTCTGGTCTTAAAAAACGCCTTAAAAGCCGGTTTTTTTCTCCACAGTTCGGCCACAGGAGACGGTCAGAGCCTAGTCAACCTCTCCAGAAGACCGCCTTCAGATACTCCTGTCTGGGACTGGACGCCCGGAGCCTGGCTTATGGAACTGACAGAAGATGAAAAATCCATCCTGGAAGAGGCCGAAGCGGCCGAAAAAGCCAAAGCCTTAACCGATCAGCCAGCGGCTGAGGTCTTCTAATTTCTGTCTCACTTATAGCTAAAATGACTAAATTATGAGCTTTTGACCTGGGTGTACGGGTGTGCTAATATTTTGACACCTCTATCGGAAGACCAGAAACGATTTTTTTTACCGGATGCTGGCCGGTATTGCGGGGCCTGGCCAAAGAGGCTGAGATGTCTAAGAAACTGTCAAAATGGTTAGTCTTAAGCGCCGTCACCTGCGTTTTCCTCTTTTTGGCTCTGGGCCTTAACCGCCTTTTAAAACTTTTGCTTGATAATCAAGTCATCTCTCTGGCCGCAGTCAGCATTCTGTTTTTTGTTGTTATTTCTGTCTATTTCCATTACTGCTATAAGCTTCTGTTCACTCGGGACACCGATTCGGCTATGAAAATTGCGGGCCGTAAAATCGAAACCCTGCCCCAGTACCTCAATCAGCTGAGGGACTATGCGGCAGAAAATGCCAGCACTTTTAGAAAGCAGCTGGGTTTGATCACTGATGATTGCAGATCTTTTATAGATAAAAAAGAAACAGTTGACAAAACTTTACTCAGTCATTTTGAAAAAAACAGTTTGAGTTATACTAAATTTTCCCAGGTCTTAAAAAGTATTGAAGGCTCGGTTCAGGTCACAGTCAGCAATATCTTAAGCCGCCTCAAAAATTTTGATGAAAAAGAGTACGATGATATCCTGAATAAAAACCCATCGCCGTCTAAGCACCTGGAACAGCGCCAGGCTATTTTCGATGATTATAAATCTTATTTAACCCATTCGGCCGACTATTTAGACGAAATCCTGGTTAAAATGGATCAGCTCCAGCTTGAGGTCTCCAAAGTTACTTCATTAAGCATGGACGACATTGACAATATGGAAATAATTAAAGAAATTGATACTATGATTAATAATATGAAGCTTTATAAATAAAAGGCGAATAATGCTTGTTAAAGTATTAAAAAAGTTAGTCAAATTCACTATGCTGTCGGTTGGCTTTCCGGCGGCCCTGCTTATCTCTTTACCTTTCTGGCACCCACCAAAGCACTTTCTGCCTTTTATTTTTTTAGGCTCATTAGGTCTTTATTTCTATCTGTCCTACCGGATATTCTTCCGGGTCAAACCGCCGAAAGCGGCGGTCTATACCGGTGATACCATTGAGTCAATACCCAGGTATATTAAACTCATAAACGAATACATTGACAATAACGGCAAAACGTTCCGGAAAAATCTGGAGACCATTGTCGAATACTGCCAGAAATTTATCCGCAAAAAGGAGCTTTTAAATAAAACCCTCCTGGCCAATTTCAGCCCTACGGAACTGACGTACGTTAAATTTAACACTATATTAAATGGCATTGAAAATTCCATTGCCAATAATTTAAACAGTATTTTAGTTCATTTGCATGGGTTTGATGAAGATGAGTATGAGCAGACGTTCAAAAATCCCGCCTCGTTGTCATCAACTGCCGTCAATAACCGCGAACGCTTTCAGTTATATAAAGACCACATCAAGTTTGTCGATTCTTCCGTCAGCTTTATTGATGGAATTCTTCTAAAAATGGATAAATTACAGTTTGAAACAACTAAATTGAAAACTATAGATTATAATAATATAGAAAATCTAGAATCGGTTAAGGATATTGACCATTTAATAAGTACGATGAAATATTACAAAATTTAACGCTGCCCAGGTTATCGAAAAACCACCCGGGCCTTTGACTTACCTTACTAACGGTGCTAAAATTCTGCCTAATTGGACACCATTTAATGGCGCCTGGCAAAATATGGAAACTGTTTAGGCCGGGCCTTGATTTCTACCTCCAGGGACAGGCCTTATTATTTTGCTTAATCGCGATTTGTATTTAATTTATCAGAAGCGGGCAGCACTGCGGCCGCAGGGCCTGGGATATAAGGCTCATTGCGGTCTGCGCTGAGCCGTAAGCTCTCAGCCGGTTAAACGCTTTGGCGGCCGGAAAGCCCCCGCCGCTGCCTGAGTCGGCTTAGACTTCAGCCGGCCGGTGAAGCGGGAACCCGCCGTGGGGACCAGGAGCGGCAGCGTTTCCGGCTCTGCGGCAGGCTTTAGGCCGGAGAGAATGTCAACTGTTTCTTTTACGTCAGCCCCGGCCCTGAAACTTACGGGCTTTTAATTACTGAATAAGGACGCTTTGAGTATTGAAAATCAGATGAATTTTGTCTGAACCAAAAGACTGCCATCGGGTGGACCATGCCCCTTAATATTTTAAAAGCCAATGGGACGAAATCTAAAAAGACCAGAGCTTTGGTTTTGGTTTTGATCTTTTCGGCTGCGGCCGTCTCCGGTCTGACCTATCTGCTAGTCAAATACACTTCACGCGATCTCGGCCCCAAAGCTCCAAAAGTTGAGGCTTTAAACGAGGCAAAAGCCGTTGAGACCTTAAACCGCCTGTATAATACTCTGAATGTCATCACCCTGCCCCCTATCAAAGAAAACGTGGATTTAGAAGCCGTGGATATGGCCTCGATCCTGCCGGACATTGAAAAATTCCCCCTCCAGGTCGGACCGGTCCCGGACACGATGTGGGTGGAAATTGTTTCGTCCGTCGAAAAAGCCACCCCCGGTCAGGGCGGTTCCGATACCAACAGCTGGCTTTTGAGCATGGCCGAAAAGTTTAACGAGGCCGACATCAGCCAAAAAGGCCGAAACGTTTCAGTAGCCATCAGGGCTCTGCCGTCCGGTCTGGCCATGGACTATATTAAGTCAGGCAAATATGTGCCCGACGCTTTTACCCCTTCCAATATTCTGTGGGGTGAAGCTCTGAAAGCCAGCGGGATACCGGCCAAGCTTCTGGCCGAAAAACTGATCGGTAACGTGGCCGGCATTGTTATTCATAAAGCCAAATACGATGAATTCATCAGAAAATATCAGACCGTGGATGTTAAAACTCTGTCCGCAGCCGTGGCCGAAGGCTCTTTTGTCATGGGCTACACCAACCCGATGGCCTCTTCCACCGGGGCTAATTTTTTAATGTCCCTTTTATACAGCGCCAATGAAGCTAATCCGTTAAGTCCGGAATCACAGCAGGCTTTTGAAAAATTTCAGAATAATGTCCCCTTCGTGGCCTACACCACCCTCCAGATGACTGAATCGGCCAAATCCGGAGCCTTAGACGGATTTGTGTTTGAACTCCAGCAGTTTGTCAATTCGCCTGATCTGGTCAACAATTATGTCTTTACCCCTTTCGGTGTCCGCCACGACAGTCCAGTTTACGCCTTAGGTAATCTGGAACGGGATAAAATTGAACTTCTGACCATGTTCATTACCTACTGCCGGTTTCCCGAATCCCAGGACCTGGCCAGAAAAGCCGGCTTCAACCAAAACGAAGCTTACCCCGGTGAACCTAAAATCCGCGGCCAGTTTTTGTCCATGGCTCAGAGTCTGTTTAAAGAAAAAAAGACCGGCAACCGGGAAATTATGGCCGTTTTTGTGGCTGACACTTCCGGTTCCATGGCCGGAGCCCCTTTAAGACTGCTGAAGCAGTCGCTCATCCACGGCTCAAAATCCATTGATTCCAATAATTACATAGGTCTGGTCCAGTTTTCCGACCAGGTCCAGATTGCCGTGCCCCTGCAGCAGTTTGACTTAAACCAGAGATCCATATTTACCGGCGCGGTCAACAATATGTCCTCCGGCGGGGGCACGGCCATGTACGACGGCTTGATTACAGCCGAAAAAATGCTTCACGACGCCAAGCCGGCCCATCCCAGCGCCAAAATGATGATCATAGTTTTAACTGACGGAGAAAGCGTCAACGGCTACTCTTTTGCCGAAACTGCCCCTATGTTCAAAGGGCTGAAAATCCCTATATATACCATCGGCTACAACGCTAATCTGGCCATTTTAGAAGATGTGTCCGCCTTAAACGAGGCAGCCAGCCTGGCGGCCGATACCGACGATGTGGTCTATCAGATACAGAGTTTTTTTAACGCTGAAATGTGAGCGAAACTGGAGAACCGAATGGCCGAATTTTCAATGACCGTTTTTGATCCCAACGAAATTGCCGTAGCTGTGGCCAATGAAGACAAACCCCAGACCGAAGAGCAGCAGGCCCTGCAAAAACAGGCGGAGGCTAATGCCAATGCCATTATGGAGGTCGATGTCTCCACAGTAGACAACCGCCGCCAGATCATGACGCCTATTGAGGAGTTTGGCTTGAAGACCATGGCCTCCTCTGCCTCCAAAAACCAGCTTCTGAAAGTTACGGTCGGCAACTTGGCCCAAGCCGGGGAAGAAGGCGGGGTGGTCAGTCAGGGACTTATGGATCTGCAGAAGGAAATTAAGGATCTTGATCCCAGCCTGGTGGATTTTACCAAAAAAGGCCTTTTTGGCCGCTTATTTAACCCCGTCCGCAAGTACTTTGACAAGTACCAAAAGTCGGAAAACGTCATTGCTGATATCCTTAGCTCTTTGGATAAAGGCAAAACGACTCTGAAAAACGACAACACCACTCTGGAGCTGGAGCAGGATAACATCCGGGCGCTTTCCAAAAGGCTGACCAGGGAAATCGAACTTGGCACCAAAATGGACGATGTCATAGCCCAAAACGTAGCCAAGGCCAAAGCCGCCAATCAGGATCCCGATAAGATCCGCTTTATCGAAGAAGAGATCCTCTTTCCCTTACGCCAAAGGATAATGGATCTTCAGCAGATGCTGGTCGTAAACCACCAGGGCCTTATCTCCATGGAAGTCATCACCCGCAACAACAAAGAGCTCATCCGAGGGGTGGACCGGGCCATGAACGTGACTGTCTCGGCCCTCCGGACTTCGGTCATGGTGGCCGGGGCTCTTTACAATCAAAAGATTGTATTAAAGAAAATCCAGGCTTTAAACCAAACTACGGCCAACATAATTTCGGCCACCTCCACCATGCTGAAAGAGCAGGGTACGGAAATCCAGAAACAGGCCATGGAATCGACAGTTTCGGTCGATGTTCTTCAGAAATCCTTTGACGATGTCCTGTGGTCTTTAGATGAAATCAGCCGGTATAAGCAGCAGGCTCTGCCGAAACTGAAAGACACCATCTCGAAATTTCAGTCTCTGGCCGATCAGGGCGAGAAGGCCATCTCCAGAATGGAAAGGGGCCGGGATTTTCTGACCGACTCGCCGCCGCCTCAGGAGACAGTCACCCAGTGACCCCTCAAAAGCCAGCCGCCTTTTGAGCTGCTTACAATTTCAAAGCGTCAGGGGAACCTTTGGTCCCCCTGACGCTTAAAACCTTTCAGCGTTCGGCCTGATTTACGGGAAATTGCCGGAAAAGCTCACAGACTTCAGCTGCGGGGGCCTGTCAATTCTCCAGCATCTCGGCCAAAAGCCCCATGGCTTTCTGAGCTGCAGTAACGGCCTCCGGAAAAAGACCGGACTCCGATCCCTCAGCCGCTCCGCCGGCCAGACCAAGCCAGCCGGTCGGAGCCTCTTTGACAGGGCCCAGAAAACTTTGATTTGAGCCGGTGGTGATTAAGACAAAAACCCCTGGTTTTAAGCCTATTTTAGGCAGATTGCTTTCGCTTATTTCCGACCAATCCCCAAAACTCTGGCAGGTAAAATCCCCAATGGCCTGGGCTGATTTTATATCAGCCTCAGAACGGCCGACGGTAACTAAATTTACTTTCAGACCGGCCCTGGCGCCTAAAGCCGCAGTCTCTAAAGCTATATCATCGTCGCCGAAGATCAAAAGCGAACCAAGGCCGGCGTTTAAGGGCATTAAAAACCAGTGATCGGAAGATTCAGGGGGGATTCTGGGAGTATTCCATGGACCGACGGCGGCCAGAATATGCCGGACAACCTTAAGGCAGGACTCCCGGCGATCGACCATTGTCAGTAACCAGGCTGCCCAAGCCTTATGCTGCCCGTGAAGAGCCCGCTCCCAAAACCTGATTTCCGCCGGGGCAATCAGTTCAGCCAAGATAAATGTCCGGTCCCTGGTCAGACTTTTAGGTTGTCCGGCGGTTAAATCTTTAAGTAAATCCGCCCAATCTGTCTGATCCGGATTATTTCCGGCCAGCCAGGAACCCTGATTGTCCGTGACCCCGGCCAGGGCCACATTATCCATCGCTGTCTGAACCAGAACCACTTCCCTTCCGGCTCTGAGTTCACCCACCAGATAAGGCAGCCAGGACTTCATGGGCACCTCTTTTAGCTGTTTTCCGCAGCCTGCTGAAGTAAGGCGGCTTTGATAAAGCCGGAAAGATCACCGTCCAGAATAGAATCAACATTGCCGGATTCAAAGCCGGTGCGGTGATCTTTAATCAGCCGGTACGGCTGGAGAGTATAGGACCTTATCTGACTGCCCCAGGCAATTTCTTTTTTATTGTCGTGCATCTTTTTGATTTCTGCGGCTTTTTTATCCTCTTCCAGCTGAAAAAGGCGGGCCTTCAGAACTTTCATGGCCAGATCTTTATTACGGTGCTGGCTCTTTTCATCCTGACACTGGACGACTATACCGGTAGGCAGATGGGTTATCCGGACGGCCGAACTTGTTTTATTGACATGCTGACCGCCGGAACCGCTGGCCCGGTAAGTATCTATCCTCAGATCCTTTTCGTTTATCTCCACGACAATAGTGTCATCTATTTCCGGGGTCACAAAAATACTGGCGAAAGAAGTGTGGCGCCGACTCTGGGAATCAAAAGGCGAAACGCGGACGAGACGGTGGATGCCCGCTTCAGTGTGGAGCAGTCCGTATGCGTAGTGGCCGGTCACTGTTAAAGTCACGCTCTTTAAGCCGGCTTCCTCGCCGTCTAAACGGTCGACTATCTGAACTTGAAACCCGCTGCGCTCGGCGTAGCGGATATACATCCTGAGCAGCATCTCAGCCCAGTCCTGAGCTTCCGTACCGCCGGCTCCAGCGTGGATATCGACAATGGCGTTGTTAGGATCCATCTGACCGGACAGGGTTCTTTTTATTTCATACAGTTCCAGATCCAGGCCAACGGATTTAATCTTAGCCTCAATATCAGGACCCTGGGTCTCGTCGTTTTCGGCCAGAGCCAGCTCGTAAAAAAGAGCCAGTTCCTCGCCCTCATTCTCCAGATGCTGCCAGACTTTCCGCTTATCGGCCAGGCGGGTATGCTCCTGGCCTATTTCTTGGGCATTCTGAGGATTGTCCCAAAAATCGGGCTGGGACATGAGCCGGTTCAATTCCTCCAACCGGCTGTCTAAGGCACCTAAGTCAAAGGTACCCCCTGAGAACAGTTAGGCGGTCATTTATATCTTTTATTTGGTTTTTGTAATCTATAAGCATATTTATAGCCTTAATATAATAAACTTAAATTCTTTCGAACCCGAACCAAAAAATGCGGTCCCGGCTTAAAAATCCATTATAGACCATTTTTGGCCTAAAGTTTGGACATCTTAATCAGTCGGAGGGCAAATAGCAAGTTTTTTAGGTTTTGGAGTGGCAGTAGCAGCCACGTTTTTTTAGCCCAGCGAGAAAACTGTACCTAAAAAAGGCCAATGACCAGTAAATCCGCCATAAATTGCCGCCTGGTCCGGGCAGCCTAGAGCTTAAACGAGTAGATCGATTCCAAAATAATGTTACCATATATTTTGTGGTATTCTTCGGTAATGGTCACAATTATTGACATTGCATTCCATAGACAAAATTATTTACTCCCATTATGCAAAATTTAT
>JAISEL010000082.1 GCA_031264185.1 Deltaproteobacteria bacterium | reverse complement strand
CCCCTAAATTTAAAGGGCAGAATCTTCTGATATTCAAGTTTAACCATAAGATGAATAATGACGGCAGACGAATGAACTTGGTGAGGGTTAATTTTAACATCATTTAGATGACACACCCTATTTGTATTTGAAATGAAGTATTCCCTCTCCGCTAAGAAAGTAAAGGCTGCATCGCCAGCCTGAGACAATAACGGGAATCCTGTCAAGAGATTTAAAAAAGTTAAATTAAGCCGGCCTGAGATCAGCCGGGCCGTACAGTTTATCAAAGTGGCCATAGCCGTTTGCGGGAGGGATAGCGTCAGGTTTGGTTTTAAAGAATATGAACTGCCGGCTTATTAGAATATTAAACCAATTATCATCTTATTTTCCATGAATAACATATCTGAAACTTTAAATTTTGCAATACTTATCGTATTTTTTCTGACCTCCGGAACCAGACCATGGCCTGACAGTCATGGCCAATTTTTGACTTAGTTTTTAAGTCTGCTCTGGCTAGTCAAATCAGATAAAGGAAAGGAGCTCTCCTGGCCCCTCCCGCAGGGTCTGACGGGCTGTTCGCCGTCCGGCGGCGTTTCGTCAGACAGAAAAACTGTTTTGGACGGTCAAAATTGTCCAAAAACAGACGGTTAATTTTATCCAAGAATTGACGAACAACTTATCCATGTCTGCATGAATCCGCCGCCGTTCACCGGCCTTATTTGCTTGTGAAGGTCAGTGATTTTTTGCCAACCTGCAGACAGGTGCAGATAGGCCTAAACAAAAAAATTTTGCCTTAATCAAAGTAGCTTCGTTGGAGTTTCAAGCCAGTTCAAACTCAACAATTAACTGGCACCTCAACCTTTTTTTCCCTAAAAGCAAAATCTTTAAAAATTCCGCCTCTTTATCAGTATGACAGACTGCCGGACAAGTTTCTCAGTTTAATTTTACCCGTAAAGCCTGATTGGACAAATTTACCGTCAATTTCCGGACAAATCGACCCGCCTATTTTAAGAAAAACACACCGTCCATAACACAGGCCGGGCGCAACAAAAAACCGCCCGGTCTGACCGGACGGTTTTGTCTGTTAAATCTGGCCGAAAACTAAAAGACCAAAATGCTATTTTTTATCACCTTCGACCTCTTCAAATTCGGCGTCCACCACATTATCGTCAGGAGCTGGTCCGGCCCCAGCGGCTCCGGCTCCGGGGTCCTGATTCTGCGACTGATTCTGACTGGCCTGAGCGTACATCTGCTCGGCCAGTTTGTGGCTGGCCTGGGTTAAGGCGTTGGTCTTGGCCTCAATTGTAGCCTTGTCGCCGTTATCCAAAACAGCCTTGAGATCGGCCACAGCCGACTCTACCTGACTGCGGGTGGACGGATCGACCTTGTCGCCCAAATCGGCCAGACTCTTTTCGGTGCTGTAGATTAGCGTATCCGCCTTATTCTTCAGCTCCACCAGCTGCTTACGGGCTTTGTCTTCCTCGGCATGAATCTCGGCGTCTTTGATGAGTTTTTGGATCTCTTCCTCGCTTAAACCGCTTGAGGCCGTAATCTGAATGGACTGCTCTTTACCGGTTCCCAAATCTTTGGCCGAGACATGGACAATACCGTTGGCGTCAATATCAAACGTCACCTCAATCTGAGGCACTCCCCGTGGGGCAGGCGGAATGCCGACCAGTTCAAAACGGCCCAGGGTCTTATTGCCGCTGGCCATTTCCCGCTCTCCCTGGAGGACATGTATGGAAACGGCCGGCTGATTGTCGGTCGCCGTAGAGTAGATCTGGCTTCTTTTGGTCGGGATAGTTGTGTTCTTGTCAATAAGCCTGGAGAAGACTTCGCCCTGGGTCTCAATGCCCAAAGACAGGGGAGTTACGTCCAGTAAAAGAACGTCTTTAACATCGCCTTTTAAAACACCGCCCTGGATAGCCGCGCCTACAGCCACGACCTCATCGGGGTTAACGCCTTTGTGGGGTTCCTGGCCGAATATCTGCCGGACCTTCTCAACCACTTTGGGCATTCTGGTCATGCCGCCGACTAATATAACCTCATTAATATCCTTGGCAGCCAGTCCGGCGTCCTTTAAAGCCGTCTGGCAGGGACCGACTACTTTGGCCACCAGATCGTCGACCAGGCTTTCCAGTTTAGAGCGGGTCAGCTTTAAATTCAGATGCTTGGGACCATTGGCATCGGCTGTAATAAAGGGCAGGTTAATGTCGGTTTCCATGGAGGTGGAAAGTTCCATCTTAGCCCGTTCGGCCGCTTCTTTCAGTCTCTGGAGAGCCATTTTGTCGGAAAGGAGATCTATGCCCGACTCTTTCCTAAACTCGTCGGCCAGCCAGTCAATGACCCGCTTATCAAAATCCTCGCCGCCTAAAAATGTATCGCCGTTGGTGCTTTTGACTTCAAACACCCCGTCGCCAATCTCCAAAATGGAGATATCAAACGTCCCGCCGCCTAAGTCAAAGACGGCAATCTTCTGGTCACTTTTTTTGTCCAGACCGTAAGCTAAAGCCGCAGCCGTAGGCTCATTGATGATCCTTAATACATTTAAGCCGGCTATCCGGCCCGCATCTTTGGTAGCCTGCCGCTGACTGTCATTGAAGTAAGCCGGCACCGTGATAACAGCTTCGTTGACGGTCTCACCTAAATAGTTTTCGGCCGTCTGTTTCATCTTCGTTAAGACCATAGCCGAGATCTCGGCCGGAGAGTAGACTTTGCCCCGGACTTCCACCGCCGCATCCCCGTTTTCGGCTTTGACAATGTTATAAGGGACTACTTCAAGATCCTTGCGGACTTCGGGAGAATCGTACTTCCGGCCAATGAGCCTTTTAACGGCGTAAATAGTCGCCTCGGGATTGGTTACAGCCTGACGTTTAGCCACCTGACCGACCGGACGTTCACCGTTTTCGGCAAAAGCCACCACCGAAGGGGTGGTGCGGTTGCCTTCGGTGTTGGGAATAACTTTGGGGTCGCCCCCTTCCATTAAAGCCACACAGGAGTTGGTAGTTCCTAAATCAATTCCGATTACTTTACCCATAACAAAATCCTCCGAAAATATATCTTACCAAAAAGGTATAAACTTACTTTACAGTTTTAAAATAAAACCATTATATATAACCAGACCCGGCAAAAAGCCAAAGGTCCTAAATACTGTGGTTTTTTACAACCATGACCTGAGCGGGCCTGATTACCCTAGTCCCAAGAATATAGCCTTTGGCCACTTCCCTGGCAATGGTCATATCCTGAAGTTCGGGATCCGGTTCCTGGCCCAGAGCCTCATGGACATTGGGATCAAAAGCCTGGCCCTTTTCGGCCTCCACTTCCTTAAACCCCTGCTCGCCTAAAAAATCCAGAAAGCCTTTTAAAGTCATCCGAACGCCTTCGGCCAGACTCTTGACCTGGGGAATTGAAGGGTCGGCGTAGCTTAATGCCAGATGGAGGTTATCTAGAACGGGCACCAGACCCTTCATGAGTCTTTCGGCTGCGTAGCGGCAGGTTTCTTCCTGTTCTTTTTTAGCCCGCCGCTTTATATTCTCCGTTTCGGCCAGAGCTCTTAGATAGAGATCCTGAAACTTTTTCGTCTCTGCCTCCCAGTCTGGCGGCCCAGGTTCTACAGCCGTCTCAGGGCTCAGATCCCCGTCGTACATATGAACAGTATCTTCCGCCTGATCCTCCGAAGCTTTTTGAGCCTCGTCATTTTCGTTCCGGGAGCCGTTTGCGCCATTATCCATGAAACACCTACACCTTATTTATTATTAAAAAGACTGCTGACTACCCGAGCGGCGTAATCCACCACCGGCACAATCTCAGAATAATTTAACCGTCTGGGCCCGATAACGCCCAGCGCTCCGGCTCCCCGGTCTCCGCTAAAATAAGGGGAAGCCACTAAAGCCAGAGTGTCAGCCTTCTCGCCGGAAGGCCCGAAGACCACCCTAAGTCGGCCGCCGCCGGTGATTTCGTCCAATAATTCCACCAGACGGCGTTTATTTTCAAAAGCCAGAAACAAGGCCCGCATGGCCTCTGCCTCGGCCAGATCCGGATGATCTAACAGCCGACCCCGGCTTTCATTGTCCACAAAGATATCCCGCTCTTCCCCTTCAGGTTCGGCTCCGGCTTCCTCGGCCAAAATCATAACCCTTTGAAAGAGCTTCTCAAATTCATGCTTCTCCCGGCCCATGGCCGAAAGGCCCCGTTCTCTTATCTCATCTAAGGTAAAGGGCGGATTTAAGTCTTCTAAATAGACATTTACCTCATTTAGCTGATTCTGGTTGTAATCCTCAGGCGGGGAAATAAGCCGGTTGTGAATTAAACCGTTTTCCGTGACCTGAACGGCCAAAACTTCCCTCTGACCAAGACGGACAAAATACAGTCTTTTCAGCCTCAGACGCTCCTTGTCCGGAACTAAGACCAGCCCCATGTGGCTGGTCAGATTGGACAGGACTTTAGAACACAGACTAAAAATGGAATCAGCCGAGGCCCGGCCGGCCAGCTGTTCCTTGATAAGGATGCGCATATTATCGGATAAAGAAACCACCTCCAGCAGATCGTCCACATAACGCCTGAAACCTTCTTCTGTGGGCGTCCGGCCGGCCGAGGTGTGGGCCTGACATAAAAGCCCCAAAGCCTCCAGTTCAGCCAGAACTTTCCTGACCGAAGCAGGGGAGAGATTAAGCCTTCCGTCTCTGGCCAGAGAAGCCGAGGCCACCGGTTCGCCGGTGCGGATGAATTCTTCCACCAAGGTGGCCAGAATTCTTCTTTGTCTCTCGTTTTTAAGCTCAGTCATGAAATCAGCCGAAAAGCCGTCTGCCTCCAAAGGTCTCAGCGACCATAGTGGACTTTTAGTCCGGTTCGGTTAAAATTTAAGCATGTTCTCTTCAAAGTCAAGAGAAAAACAAAAATTATTAACAAAATCCCACCCCAAGCCTTCAAAAACTCCTCTCTGGAACCATAATTGCCAATTACCCTACAATCTATTGGCTCTGCCCCTAAAGCCGTGCCAACATCGGCCTATGGCATAGTTATAGCCCCCTAAAGCCTTTAGGACTTAACTTAAGACCTATTTTTGTGCTAAGATTACCTGTTCCAAAACTTGTCCTGAAGTTCCGGGGGTTGGCCGAATACGGTCCGGTTTCCCGGTCACAGTCTATTATTATGTCTTAATAATTGTTCATTTCAGGCAGTTTAATTCTTGCGCATTGACTGATATTTTATTTAATTTTTATATAAAAACGAGATAAATATGATAATTTCACCATTTATAGATACCCTTTTAGGTTCCCTTAGCGATCCAGGAGAGACTTTGTATATCCGCTCCGGCGGCGAGCTGGGTGATTCCGAGGACACCCAACTGTCCGGCATCATACCCGCGATGGCTCCCGGCAATTTCGGGTCCAAGGCCTTCCGCAAGGAGTTTAACCTGCGTTACGCTTACGTGGGCGGGGCTATGGTCGGCGGCATCAGTTCGGCGGCTATGGTTGAGGCTCTGGCCGATATTCAGGTCCTGGGTATTTTCGGAGCCTCAGGTCTGTCTCCCTCGGCGGTGGAAGAAAATATCGTCCGCCTGAAAAAAAATCTGGCTGGTCTGACGTTCGGCTCGTGTCTGATCCATACACCTCAGGATCCCTCCTGGGAAGAAAAAGTCGGGGAACTTTATCTGACTCATGGGGTTGATCTCATTGAGGCCTCGGCTTTTATGCAGATATCCCCGACTCTCGTCCGGTACCGTCTGAAGGGCCTTCACCAAGACCCCGACGGAACTATCGTGGCTCCCAACCGGATTATGGCCAAAGTCTCCCGTCTGGAACTGGCCAAAAGGTTCTTCAGCCCCCCGCCGCCTAAAATAGTCAGGGCCTTGTTGGAAAAAGGCTTAATCACCCAGGCTGAAGCCGCTTTAGCTCCCTATATTCCCATGGCGCAGGATCTGACGGCTGAGGCTGATTCCGGCGGACATACCGACTTCCGGCCCGGTCTTTGCCTGTGGCCGGCCATGATCAACTTAGCCAACGAATATTCCGAGAAGTTCGATTACCAGCAGTCGTTAAGGGTCGGAGTGGCCGGCGGTCTGGGCACTCCCCAGGCTCTTTTAATGGCTCAGGATTTAGGAGCCGCCTATTTTGTGACCGGCTCCATCAATCAAAGCTGCGTGGAGTCGGGTCTGGCCCCGGAAGCTAGGGAACTTCTGGCCAAAGCCTCCCAGACCGATGTAACGGCGGCCCCGGCCGCCGATATGTTTGAACTGGGGGCCAGGGTACAGGTCTTAAAATACGGCACCTTATTCGCGCCCCGGGCTCAGAAACTGGTGGAACTCTACCGCTCCTGCCAGACTGTCGACGATATACCGGCGACCGAACGCCAGAACCTGGAAGAAAAGATCTTCCGGGCGCCCTTAAACGAAATCTGGCAGCAGACGGCCGAGTTTTTCCGAAAACGAGATCCGGCTCAGCTGGTTAAAGCCGAAAAAGATCCCCACTTTAAACTGGCTTTGATCTTCAGGTGGTACTTAGGTCAGGCTTCCCGCTGGGCCATCGCCGGAGTTTCCGACCGCCGGACAGACTGGTGCATCTTCTGCGGTCCTTCTCTGGGGGCTTTCAACGAATGGGCTCAGGGGACTATTTTTGATGATCCAAGTAACCGGCGGGTGGCTGTTCTGGCCCAGAATCTTCTTTACGGTCTGGCTGTCTACAAGCGGCTCGTTTTAGCCAGGGACCTGGGAATTCTGCCAGAAGAACTATGTACGCCCATGAAACCTCTGCCTGGTGAGGAGCTGGCTCCCTATATCTGATAACCCAAGACCCCGGCCGGCAGCACTTAAAAAGCGTATAAACCGGTCGGGGCTTAAAAAACCTATTCCTTCTCTGAGGCCATGCCTCTTTTCTCCATTAAGTGCTATTTACCGCCTGAACCGTCTGTATCAGCAATTAATCCTGGCGGATAAAAAAATGCCACCGCAAACTGTCATGAGGCCGGGGCTTCACCCCTGGGTCATGAATCAGGCCCTCAGCTGTGGCTTGACAGGCCAATATATGGACAGCAAAAATACCGGAAATACAACATGCTGTCTGATCCACGGTAAATTTTTTTAACCTGCAAATCGTCATTTATTAACCATCAATTCTCCTCAGTATTTATGTTTTATTTCAGTTTATGCATAAAAGTAGGTAAAAAAAGTACAGGATTTTAGGCTAAATGAGTCTGTTGAAACAGCTTCCGGTTTGGGCTACAGATCCCTTCCGGCTTAAATGTTTTAATTTATGTATTTTTCTGTTCCAATCCTCTTAATTGCCATTCTCCATTCTGAGACCGGGTTCCAGGTTTCATCGGTTTGAACCGGACGTCTTATACAGCCTAAATAATCTTATCTCACAAAATGCATATTTTATCATGGGCCATTTTCTCCAAGCATCCTGGAGGAAAGCGGCGGCTGTCACTGTCGCAGGGAATCGGCTAACTGTTTTAATGGCAGTTTTTCTCTGTTCTGCTTCCTTCCTTACAAGCGGCTCAAATTACTGTGACGATTCCGGCCGGAAGGATATTGCCTTCCGGTCCGTACTGGTGTGGCGTAATTATCTTTGACGGCGATTATTCCGCACCCCTGCTTTTGTCGCCCGCGATCTTACGGAAAATAATATCCTAAAGTCCAGGACTTTTTTAACCTACTTTTATGCATAAACAGTAATAAAACATAAATACAAAGGAGAATTGATGATTAACAAATGACGATATGTTAAAAAATTTTAACCTGCAGATCGAAAACATTACATTAATTTATGCAGTTAGGTAAATGCACACAGAAAATAGCCGAAGGTCCGGGATTATTGGATTCAATATATTTGGGCCATTAACAAAACAGCAAAAAAATTGATTCAAAATGTTTTGCAAACCGCTACCACGCAAAATTTTTAAGCTGCAGGTTAAAAATTTTCTGGGAATTTAGGTGATCCGCTGTTCGTTCGATGGCTTTAGCCGGATCCATTTTTCAGGACCCAAGGATTTTTCTGCCGCCTGCGCCGTTTCATCATGCTTTAAGGCCGCTTCCAGGGTGCTCAAAACCAGGCCTGGCCTTCAATATTTAAGGACCGAAATGATAAGTCATTTTTTAATTTATTGATTGCAAAATTAGCAGCGGCTTCGGCAGATCAAAAGTTCGGGCGGACTTGTCAAAGAAGTCCAAGAAAATGGTCCGGCCGGTCAGGGCCTGACCGCTGCCGGCCATATAAGTATGCAGATTAATACCTTGACCACAGCTTTAACAGCTGGCCCGACTGATTTTGACTTTGGAGCGGCCGCCGGCTGAACTGAACCTGTGCCCCAACAGGCGGACCATACTTAACCAGCAGAATTACGGCTCTGATTATCAGACAGTTTATCAGACAGTCAGGCGGACATCCGGAAAGACACTGACCGTCAATCCCGGAGTACCGCCGGTTGCGGACTGCCCGGCGGAAACAGATCCTTACTGCCGGTCCTTTTTCCGGACGAAGTCTTGTATTACGGCCAGACATTTTCCCCGGCAGGTGACTCCCAGCCCTATCTTAATTAACTGTCCGGCTTTGTCCGGATAGGGGCTTAAGTAATCTTTGGTGTCAATGGCGTAAATGGCCTTTAAGACCTGTTTTTTCAGAAGAGCCTCCTGGTCAGAAGATTCAGTGCCCTTATCGTATTTAAGCTCAAGCGCTGCATACACTTCGCCAGGGTAGTAAAAGAACAGATCCGGAGTCCCGACAGCACCCGGAGTCTCCGGAAAAACCAGATTGCCAACCCTTAGGCAAAATCCAAACAGAACACTGCGATAAAATGATTCATCGTCCCGGTGGTGTACGGCCGTCAAACTGGCAAAGACAGAACCGATAAGATCAGTCATCCTCACGCTGTCTCTGTCCATGAGCGCAGATTCGGAGCTGTCTTTGGCTGCAGTTGAAGTTCGGCATAAAAGGGAGAACAGAGTGTCAGAAAAAATATTATAATTATTATATTCAATCTCCCAATTAGGTATCTTTAAAGAATAAACTTCAGGGGCGTTTGGTTTTGCAGTAATCGTATCTGTCGTCAGACAGCCTGTCTGAAACAGGCCGGCCGCAGGCGTAAGCTCACCCGCTTCAGCTGAACCGAGAACTGTCTGGGAATAAGAATCATATTTATCTTGCATGACAGCCGTCGGATCTCCGTCATTTTCGGCAATCAGAGTGCGGAGAAAACCGGCTGAAGGATAAGTTTTAACCCAGCAGTTGTCAAAAATTGACTTTTTTAAACAGTTTAAAATTGAGTAATGGCTTAACACTCTGGTCTCGCCGTACCAGCTGAAACCGTCGTACCAGCTGAGGACATCGGTCCGCAGATCTGACAGCGTCTGATCTTCGCGAAGACGGCCCTTGTGTTTCATACTTTTAAGGACAACCGGCAGATGCTCCTCAAAACAGCGGTCGAATTCTTCAGGGGTAAAGCCGCATATGTCTGCGTATTTTTCGTCAAAGGTCAGATCCTCCAGCTGGCTGAGGCCGGCCGGCAGACCTATCAAGGCGTAACGGATCACCCCGGTCACAAAAACGAAACGCAGGTATTTGTCTGAGCCCTTCAGGCTTGAGTAAAAGCCATTCAGAACATCCCGGAACTTTAGAGCCAAAGGGGGAGCGCCGATATTTTCGCTGACCTGGGCATCTTATTCGTCAATTAAGACCGCCACTTTTTTATTGCGCTTTTCAGATAGTTTTTTATAATTAACGAAAATTTAATGCTTGAAAGAGAGAGAAAAATATTTAAATTTTCATTATTTACTATATTTTTCAATATATCAGATATATTTTCAAGTAAAGATTCCTTGGTATAGGCCGTAATGCTCATAACCAAATTTAGAATAGGGTGTTTTCGGGTGAAATCATAGTCTGAGTGCCGGCCAATCCACAGGTCTTTAAACAGCCCCTGATGCGGCCCGTCCGGGTCCGGCGGGCCGCTGAAAAAAGCCTCAAAGGTACTTAAAATGAGGGATTTCCCGAACGGCTGCGGGCGGGACAAAAATAGGATTTTTCTTCCTTGACAAGTTCGTAGACATACCGAGTTTTATCAGCGTACACATAGTTTCCCTCAATGATCTTCTGGAAACTGTGGATGCTGGTTGGAAGTCCTTTAATCATTCTTACATTTGAAAACCGGCTTTAACCGAAACAAAAGCGCAGAAATTATTCAGATACACCTTAGCTGGACTGCCCTTACTTCGACGTGAAAGGTCTATTTGCCCGGATACCCGCCCGTCTGCACAACCGGTTTATCATATTGGAGCGGCATTTTACTCAGCGGATCAGCTGGCTCTCCCCTTCTGTCTTACAGTTCATATCCGGACAAAATAAGCTTGCCTGTCTTTTTTTTGCTTCGCTTAACCCAATTTTAAATTATTTTAGATTATAAGCCAAAAAAATATCCAGTTCCCCGATCGCTTAACTGATATTTTCCTTAAGCCGGACAGAAAACTTTTTGGGGCCGCCCTGCTGACTCAAGGCTTTTACTGACCGCGCCCAAAGCAAGACTCAAAGACCCTGAACATAAATGCAAAGCTACGCCATTGCTTATAATTGCAAAACATCAGACAAACACTTGATCTAATCTTCCAGTGATATGCCCCTCCGGCGCGGAAACAGATTCAGGCTTTAAGGTTTTTGGGAGGAAATCAAAGTTACCATGACTTAATGCTGCCATGTCTCCGGCCGGACAGCGTTTTCGGGGTTATTAGACCTGACGGCCCCGCAAAAAGCCAACTTTTTAGAAAACTATTATTTATAACTATAACCAATTGATATCATTATTTTTTTTTGAATTCTACTTCTGAAAACAGGAGGTATCAGCGAAGGCATCAGACTTAGGCCTTATAATATCTGTTTTATATATGATTAATCTTATATCTTTATCGCTTGAATATATATTAATAGTCAAAATCCGGACCTTAATATCCGTCTCCGGCCGGATGTGATTACCCGCTCAAAATTATGGACCCAGAAAGGCTGAAAGATCAAAGTTTTAAATTTTACGGCGGCTGACTTTATGGTCTGAGGTTTAAGCGGCTGGAAGCCAGATTCCCATTGAAAAACGGCCCTGACTGTGTCAAGATAGATAATTGTCTTTAAGATTAAGGACCGGAATATTTTCCTTTCCGTTTCTGACCTTAAGGCGGCCGCTTTTGGCCCCATAGGTTTAAAAAGACTGGCTTATCCGGAACGTTTTAGGTCATTTTAGCTCGTTTTAGTCTTTTATCCGATCAACCGCTGAAAGATACATTATGATCTTTAACCGGATTTTTAAGCTGAACACTATCTTTTTTGATAAATTTTTTCAAAATTTTGTCCCTTCAAGTATCAGAGCCCCAAAGGCCGGAGAAAGTTATTGGGGATAAGACCTGACCTTTTAGCTGGTCTCAAAGCCCAAAATAAGACTTTATCCTCAAATAGACCAATATCCCAGGATTAGCATGAGAGACGAGTTTCAGACACACCCAGATTCACCAGAAGGCTTAAACCGGGCTGTGGCCGTTATCGGCCTGGGCGCCCTTTTCCCCGGTCGTCCCGGTTTGGAAGGTTTCTGGTCTACGGTCAAATACGGTCACAACACCATCTCCGATGTTCCGCCGGACCATTTTAACCCTTACGATTATTTCGATTCCGACCCCAAAGCCAAGGACAAAATGTACTGCCGCCGGGGCGCGTTCCTGAGCCCGGTGCCATTTGAGCCTTTGAAGTTCGGCATCACGCCCCGGGATCTGGAGTCCATTGACAGCACCCAGCTATTGTCATTAATCGTAGCCGACGCCGCTTTAAATGACGCCGGCTATCCGGCTGACCGGACCGACCACAGCCGCACGGCCGTACTCATGGGCGTTACCGGCGGACTGGAGATGCTGGGCCACATGTCCGGACGTATGGTCTATCCGATGGTCAGAAGAGCTCTGGAGTCCTCCGGCATTGACCGGGCCACTGTCTCCAAGTGTTTGGCCCGCTTCGGTGAAGAGTTCGCTCCCTGGCGGGAAGGGTCTTTTCCGGGCTTACTGGGCAATGTGACGGCCGGCCGGGTCGCCAACCGCCTTAATTTAGGCGGAGCTAACATGGTTGTGGATGCGGCCTGCGCCAGTTCTCTGGCCGCAGTCGGTCAGGCCGTACTGGAACTGCGCTCCGGACGCTCGGATCTGGTCGTAACCGGCGGGGTGGACACTTTCACCGACGCTTTCATGTTTACCTGTTTCTGCAAAACCCCGGCTCTTTCCCCGACCGAGGACATCCGCTCTTTCGATCAGGCCGGTGACGGCACCATGCTGGGAGAAGGTCTGGGGGTCATCATTCTGAAAAGACTGCCAGAGGCATTAAAAGACCGGGATCGGATTTACGCCGTTATCCGTGGGGTGGGCGGAGCCAGTGACGGCAAAGGTACGGCTATTTTCGCCCCCAGCGCCCACGGTCAGTTAAGGGCTATGGAAGCGGCTTTTAAAGAAGCCGATCTTTCGCCGGCCACAGTGGAACTGGTCGAAGGCCACGGTACCGGTACTCCGGCCGGGGACGCAGCCGAGGTGGCGGCTCTGGGCCAGCTGTACGGGACTCACCGGCCCGGCAGGTTAAATGAGCCCTGGTGCGCCTTAGGCTCCATTAAAGCCCAGATCGGCCACACCAAATCGGCCGCCGGGATGGCCGGCTTAATTAAGGTCATCCTGTCTTTGTACCACAAAGTTCTGCCGCCGTCGATCAAAGTCAAAAATCCTCTGGCCCCTTTAACCGCTCCGGACAGCCCTTGCTACGTTAACAATCAAGCCCGGCCCTGGCTGGCCAGAGCCGAACATCCCAGAAGGGCCGCCGTCTCGGCTTTTGGCTTCGGTGGCAGCAATTTTCACTGTTTGGTCGAGGAAGGACCGGCCCCCAAACCTCTGGCCGAGACAGGTCAGCACTTAATACCCCTGTCCGGTCCCGATCCCCAGAGCTTGTCGGGCATCCTGAACGAACTTTCCTGGGCAGAAGATCCGGGGGCTTTGGACGTCCGGGTCAAAAACCTCTACGCCTCTTTTCAGCCCGAGGCCATGGTCAGATTAGCTGTGGCCGGTCCTTTTGAAGAAATTGTCTCCATCTGGCCGGACATAAAAAGATGCCTGTCGGCTGTCCAGAAAGGCCGGGCCGCTCACTGGCCTCAGGGTGTTTTTTATTCGGCCGAGTACGAAGAAAAACCATTAAGGCTCCTGCTCGGGCCCCAGACAGTTTCGCCCAATTTAGGCCGGGAACTGGCTTTAGCTTTTCCCTCTTTCCAAAATGTTCTGGATTTAGCCGGCCGTCTTTCTCCTAACCGTTTAGGGCAGGTCCTCTTTCCGCCGGAACTGGCTTCACCGGAAGCCAAACTTCATTGGTCGGAACTTTTAAACGCCTCTCCCTACTTAGGACCGATCCTGACTCTGGCCCTGGGAGCTGTGTGGACTTCTTTTGGCCTCACTTTTGATTCCGTTACCTGTCTGGGTTCCGGCTTAATCGCCGGCGCTTATATGGCCGGTTGCCTGAAGCTGGCGGATGCGGTCAGACTGGCCGCCGGTTTTAATGAAAAGAAAGGGGCGGGCTTAAAAAGCCATTTAGCCAAAACTGCCGAAAGCCTGGACATATCAAATCCTAAGACTCATTTATGGGCAGACGGTCTGGAGATAAAAACCAAAGACGAACTCATTAAGTCTCTGCTTAATCTTCAGACGAAAAATGCAGCCGCCGCAGATTCAAAGTCCGAAATTATCAAAAGCCTCACTGCTGAAAACAATGATCTTTTAGTCATCGGCCGGACCTTAACCCACAGCGACAGCCCCAACATCCTGCGCCCGGACGACAGCTGGTCGCCTAACTCTCTGGCCAGATGCCTGGCCAAACTTTCGGCCAGGGGCCTGAGACCGGATCTGCATCAGTGGCCGACAGCCCCCGCCCCGCCGGCCAAACCCCAGAGCCATTTTGTGAACCTGTCCGGAGCCAATTACTATACGGCCCAGAGAGCTCTGGCCCGTAAACCGGCTCCGGCTCTGGAGCCTGCAGCCCCAATCCCGGCCGATTCCGATACTTCCGGCCTGTTCCGGCAGATGATCGCCTTACAGACGGAAACTGTCCGGGCCATCAAAGATCTGGTCTCGGAACTTAAAGTCTCCGGGGCGTCCGGTTCTGCGGCCCGGAGTCAGGGCTCTGACCGGGAAACGGTCCGGAATATCAGACCGGCTCCGGCTCTCCCTCAGTCCGGCTCTTTTATCAGGCCCCAAGACCCGCCGCCGGCCGTAACAGCTTCTGATTCAATCTGGCCGGATTTATCGGCCATTTTAGCCAGGGAGACCGGTTATCCGGCCGAGGCCCTAAACGAGGGCATGGACTTAGAAGAGGATCTGGGCCTGGATTCCATTAAACGCATGGAGCTTTTAGCCGCCTTAGCCGACCGTTTCCCGTCTCTCCATTCATCTCAGAACCTGCCCAGGACTTTAGGTCAGCTGGCTGAACAATGCGCCTCCGGTTTTGTGAGCCCTCAAGCCGCTCCGGCTTCTCTGACTGAAGCTAAAGCCGCCCCAGAGCCTGCGGCTGAGGATGCACCCGCCGATCTCGGTTCAGTCTTACTTGAAGTCTTAGCCCAGGAGACCGGCTATCCGGCCGACAGCTTAAAACCGGAGATGGATCTGGAAAGCGATCTGGGCCTGGATTCCATTAAGCGGGTTGAGATCCTGTCCGTTCTGGCCGACCGTCTGCCCGGTCTGGATCTGGCTTCTCTGTCCGGGGCCGCCACCTTAGGGGAACTGGCTTCTGAACTTAATAAATTAAAAAAAACAGCTGCCCCGGATTCAGCCCGCCAGGAACCCTCCTCTGAGGCCGGCCGGGCTTTTGAGGCCCAGGAAGAGCGTTCAGCCGATCTGACTTCTTCGGCTGACCCGGCCGGAGATGTATATCTGGTCGTGGCCAGGGAAACCGGATATCCGGCTGAACTGCTGAAGCCGGATATGGATCTGGAAGGAGATCTGGGCCTGGATTCCATTAAAAAAGTGGAAATCTTATCCGTTTTAGCCGAAAGTTACCCGGACCTGTCCGCCGATGATCAGTCTTCTCTGGCCGGAGCCCAGACATTAGGCGACTGGCTCAATTTATTTGAAGCCAAAGCCCCGCCTTTGAATTTGAGCCGAAAGGCCCCGGTCAGCCAAAGGCCCGGCTCCAAACTGCCGGCCCCCGGGCCGGCCGGGTACAAGCCCCGGTCCGACGGCCCTGAGGCGGTCAGCCCGGACCCGAAGGTCAGAAAAGTCAGCCCCGGTAACGGCCGGAGCCGCAGCTCAGGCAACGGCCGGGCTTTACTGGATCAGGCTTTAAGTTCTCAGGAACCGCCAAGTCTGTTTCAGGTCGAGGCCTTGGTCACGGCCCCGGAAACAGGTCCCGGCCGCTGGCCGGCCACCGGCAAAATCCGTCTGGTGGGCACCGATAACCTGACCAGGAGTCTGGAGCAGGAACTCAGGGACCGGGGCTACGCCACCGAAAGATCCTCCTGGTACTATGATTTTGAGAAATGGCGCGGGGAAAGTCCGGCTGATATTTTGTTTTTAGTCTGGCCGGGACCGGATAAAAATGCCCGGATCATCACCCAGGCTTTAAAAGCTTTGGAGACCTGCGGACCGAACCTGAAAGCCGCTGTCGGCCTCAGTTTTCTGGGCGGCACTTTCGGTTTTCCGGGTTCCAACGGTCAGGGCCTCCCGACGGTCAGCACCAATTCCGGCAACACCGGTTCCGGAGCCCTGGTCGGCTTAATGAAATGCGCGGCCAGGGAATGGCCGGAAGTAGCGACCCGGATTTTAGATCTGCCTTTGTCGGTTTACGATATGCCCTCCGAAGGCTGGCTGAAGTGGATTTTAGAAAACGCCGCCTCGCCGGGGCCGGTCGAACTTGGCCTGAAATCCGAAAACCGCCTGGTGTCTCTGACGCTAAAGCCCTATCTGCCCCAGGAAAGTCCCGAACCTTTGCTGGACCGCGGCGATACCATGGTTGTAACCGGCGGCGGCCGGGGGGTGACGGCGGCCGTCTTGCTGGAAATGGCCCGTCTTTACCGGCCCAGATTAGTTATCCTGGGCCGGACGCCTCTGGGACCGGCGGAACCGCCCTGGCTGGCCGAACTGACTCTGGACAAGGACATTAAAGCCGCTCTGCATAAAGCGGCCGACTTTAAGCTGACCCCCCTGGAACTTAACGAAAGAACCCGTCTGATATTGTCGACCCGGGAACTCAGAAGGAATCTGGACCTTTTAACCGAGACCGGAGCCACAGTGGAATACCTGCCGGGCGACTATACCCGCCGGGAGGTCATTGAAAACACGGCCCGCCAGATTATGGCCCGCTTCGGTCCGGTCAGGGGCTTTATCCACGGGGCAGGCATCTTAGCCGACCATCCCATTCTGGGCAAAAAACAGGAAGATTTTGCCCGGGTCTACGCCACAAAGGCCCAGATGGCCGAAAATCTGCTGAAATCCTTCAATTCCCAGACCCTGAAGCTGGTGGTCTTTTTCAGCTCATCCACCGCCCGCTTCGGCCGGCAGGGTCAGAGCGACTACGCCGCCGGCAATGAAGTTCTGAATAAAACGGCCTGGGAGCTGGCTCTCGTTAACCCCCAGGCCCGGGTTCTGGCCGTCAACTGGGGCCCCTGGGCCGGGGGCATGGTCACCGAATCTCTGGCCGGCCAGTTTCAGGCTCAGGGGGTCGGCTTAATCGGTTTAAAAGAAGGCGCGGAAACATTTGTCCGCTTAATCCGCTCTCCGGCCGGGGATCCGGCCGAAGTCGTGGTCTTAGGCCAAGGCACCAATCTGGAAGCTCTGGCCGCCTACACCCGGGGGGGACCGGCCTGATGACCCAGACTCCCCGTAAAGCTGTGGCCGTAGTGGCCATGGGCCTGGCGGTCCCCGGGGCCGACAGTCCCGAGGAGCTTTGGGATCTAATTTTAAATAACCGAACCTGCTTTCGGGAAGCCACGGCCGAAGATTTTGGCGCCCTGCCGTCGGAATTTTATCAGGATTCCGAACTGCCGGCGCCGGACAAAGCCTACAGTCTGACCGGCGCCTGGCGGGGAGACCGGCCGGACGTGCCTGAGGGACTTGATTTGCCATCAAGTTTCAAGGCCCTGGAATGCGACGCCTCTTTACTTTACTGGCTGTCGGCCGGCCAAAAAGCTCAGGCCGGCGGAGTCCTTTCCGGCCATAACCCGCAGGAAGTTGGGGTTATAGCCGGACACGTCATTCTGCCCACCTCGGCCCAGTCGGAAGCGGCCGTCTCTTTATACGGCCAGGAAGCCACCTTGAACTGGGAGTTTAATCCCTTTCCCCCGCCGCCTAAGACTAATCCTTTCCGGGCTGTGGGCTACTCGGCCCGGCTTTTGGCCCGGGCTCTGGGACTTTCGGGTCCGGCCTTTACGGTCGACGCAGCCTGCGCCTCTTCTTTGTACGCTATGAAGCTGGCCGCCGATCATTTAACCTCCGGCCAGCTGACGGCCGTGATAACCGGCGGTCTGGCCAAGGCTGATCCTTTATTTACCCAGCTGGGGTTCAGTCAGCTTAGGGCTCTGTCCAAATCCGGCCTGTCCCGGCCCTTTGATCACCGGGCCGACGGTCTGGTAGTCGGTTCAGGCGCCTGCGCCTTGATCTTAAAAACCGTTGAAAGGGCCCGGGCCGACGGTGATGACATATTAGCAGTCCTGCTTTCCGTGGGTCTGGGTAACGATCGGACCGGCAATCTTCTGGCCCCGGATCCACAAGGTCAGGCCAGGGTCATGAAAGAGGCCTTTTTGGCCGCCGGCCGCTCGCCCCGGGCTCTGGGGCTGGTCGAAGCTCACGGCACCTCGACTTTAGTCGGCGACAAAGCCGAAATCACGGCTTTGAAAATACTTCTGGAAAAAGAGGCCCCGGTTATTCCGCCGGTCGTCGGGTCGGTTAAAAGCAATGTCGGGCATTTACTGTCCGCTGCCGGAGCCGTGGCGGCCGCCAAGGCTATTTTAGCCTTACGGCATAAAATTCTGCCGCCCACAGCCGGATTTGAAAAATCGGCCGTGGATTTAGGGTCCAAACCCGCTTTACGTATTCTGACCAAAGGCGAACCATGGCCGGAGCCAAAGAACCGGGCTCGGCTGGCGGCAGCCAACGCTTTCGGGTTCGGCGGCGTCAATGCCCAGGCTCTGTTTGAGGAATACAGTCCGGCTTTATGGCAGAAACCTAAATCAATAAAAAAAAGCCCCCCCCGGCCCCTGTCCGCTTCTTTAATAGCCGCCCGAACCGTCTTAGCCCCCTGGCCCACTTACGATACTCTGGCCCGTTTCTGGCTGACTCCGGAAGAGCCGCCCATGGCCCAGACGAGAAGAATGGGTTCCTTAAAGACGACCGGCTTTTTCTTTGAAGATCTGACTCTGGATACTTCGGTTTTTAAACTGCCGCCAAAAGAACTGGCCGACTGCCTGCCCCAGCAGACTTTAGCCCTGATAGCCGGATCGTCGGCGGTCCGGGCCGCCGGTTTGGAACCCGGCGTCCGGCCGGCCGATCTTGACCCTGACCGTCTGGGCATTTTCATGGGTGTGGAAATTGACCCCAGGGCGGCCGATCTGGCTTTAAGATGGACCGCGCCTTTAACTGCGGCCGAGGCTTTCATTAAACGGGGCCTGATTGCGGAAAAGGATAAAGACGGATTTGTGGAATCCTTACGGGCCGGGGGCCCTCCGGCTCTGACCCACACTAAAGTCCTGGGGGCTCTGGGCAGTTTTGTGGCCTCCAGGCTGGCCCGCTTTTTAGGCAGCGGCGGACCGGCTCTGACTTTATCCGAGGAACGCGACAGCGGTTTCAGGGCTCTTACCGAGGCCGTGACCAGGCTTAACGACGGATCTTTGGATATTGCTTTAGTCGGGGTGGTCGATACCTTCGGGGATCCCAAGACCGGTTATTTGGCTCCCCGGACAGTCTGGGTGGAAGGGGCGGCGGTAGTCATCCTGGCCTCCAAAAAAGCGGCCGAGCTTCTTTCGCCTTTAGCCGAGCTGACTTTAAACGCCTCTGAAACCAGAATAGGTCCTTTGTCGGGTCTTTTCGCTTTAAACCGCAATGCCTTTTATTTAAGGCACCACTTAAAGCCCTTGGGCCGCGGCCGGGGCATGGTCTACTGGCTGAAAAACCCCGGCGACCGGCGGATTCTGTCCGGGTCGGGATATGAGCTGGCCGAGGCGCCTGGCCATAAGCCCAGCACTTTGACCGTGCCGCCCGATCCTATACGGCCCGATGTCTGGTTTTTCTTTAAAGCCACGGACAATAAACCGCCGGCTGAGTCCCTGAACCATTTAAGCCGTCTCTTAGAGGTCAATGCCCATAAATCTCTGGAAAACCTGACCCGGGAATTCTGGGCCCGGGAAAAGGCCAGACCCGGCCGGCCGGCTCTGGCCGTACTGGCCCGGGACAGCCGGGAACTGGGTCTTTTGATTAAAAAGGCTCTGGCCGGTGAAGAGGATCGTGATTTAAAACCCAGGATCTTAAAAGCCCCGGCCGAACCTCTAAAAGGCGATCTGGCTTTTGTCTTTCCCGGTTCCGGGAATCACTACAAAGGATTGGGCCGGGGTCTGGGCCTGGCTTTTCCGGCCGTGATGAACCAGCTGGAATCGGAAGTCTCCGAGCCGGTGGCCCAGTTTCAAAGCGAACTTTTCTGGGAGCCCAATTATAAGAAACCGTCCGTCCGGCAGGCTCTTTTAGCCCAGGTCAATTTCGGCTTACTGGGGGCGAGGGTTTTAAAATCCCTGGAAATAGAACCTCAGGCGGCTCTGGGCTATTCTTTGGGTGAAACGACGGCTTTGGTGGCTCTGGGCCTGTGGCCGGACCGGGAAGACCTGTGGCAGTCTCTGCTGTCGTCAACTCTCTTTGAAAACGATCTGGCCGGGGAATTTAAAGCCGCCAGGGAGCATTTTTCCTGGCCCGCCAAAAAATCTTTCAAATGGCTGTGCGGCTTAATTCCCAGAGCGGAAAAAAACGTGGCCCAGGCCCTGGAAAACCTGACCCCGGCTTTAAGATTCCGGGCCTTTATACTGATTGTCAACACCGACGAAGAAGTTACGGTCGGAGGCGAAGAGCAGGCTGTTTTAGCTCTGGTTCAGGCTTTGGAAGCCCCCTTCTTCCCGGTTGAGGATGTGCCCTCGGTCCACGCTCCGGTCATTAATTCGGTTAAAGACGAATATTATAAATTTCATATCCGCCCGGTTAAACCCCAGCCGGGGCTTAAGATCTATTCTTCGGCCTGGGCCAAAAGCTACGATTTAGAGCCCCGCCAAGCGGCCGAATCGTTAACTGCCCAGGCTTTAAGCGGCCACCGTTTTCCGGATCTTATCAACAAAGCTTACAGCGACGGAATCCGCTTTTTTGTAGAAATAGGGCCAGGCAGCTCGGCCTCCAGACTAATAAAAACCATCCTGGCCCAAAGGCCTCACCTGGCTTTAAGTTTAGCCGGCACGGCCGTTGACGAAGGCTGGGCCGGTCTTTCTCAGCTTTTAGCCGAACTGTGGCTGGCCGGCCAAACGGCCGATCCCTTTAAAGGGCTGCCCCAGCCGACCCCAGAGGCCGATCCCCGGTTTCTGGTGCCCGTCAATTTAGATCCCCCGGACATTAACTGGCCCACGCCCCCCTGTTCAAACAATCATCTGGCCAAAAGCCCGAAGGCCAAAGCCACGGATCCCAATGTGGATTTTATGCACTGGCTGACGGACCAGACGGCCAAGCCGGAACCGGGGCCCGGACCCGGACAGACGGCCGAGTCTTTGAAAGTTACCAGAAAACGGCGGCCTAAAGATGACTTGAAAATCACCGCTGACATTTTGCCCGGCCCACGGCCTCAGGACACCCCACCGGACAATACGGCCGGTCCTCAGAATGTCCGCCTGACCAGAGAGGACTGTCTGGAATTTGCGGTCGGCAGTATCGCCAAAGTCTTAGGCCCGGAATTTGCCGAAGCTGACACTTTTCCGACCAGAGTCCTCTTGCCCGATGAACCTTTAATGCTGGTGGACCGGGTTTTAACCATTGAAGGTTCACCAAAATCTTTAGGGCCGGGCCGGATAGTCACTGAGCACGATTTAAACCCAGGAGACTGGTATCTGGAAGATGACTACATCACCCCGGGCATGGCCATAGAATCGGGCCAGGCCGATTTAATGCTCTCGGCATATTTGGGAGCCGATTTCAGCACCCGGGGGCTGGCTCAGTACCGCCTTTTAGACGCCGAAGTCGTTTTCCACCGGGAGCTGCCCAAAACCGGTCAGGTAGCCAGTTATGATATCCGCATTTTAAGGTTCTTCCACCACGGGGAGACCTTAATGTTCCGCTTTGAAATTGACGGCACGGTCGGCGGCGAGAAACTTTTAACCATGCGCCAGGGCTGCGCCGGATTCTTTACGCCCAAAGCCTTAAAAGCCGGCCGGGGCCTGGCCAGTTCACAGCCGGAAGCCGTTAAATCCGTCGGCCAGTCGGCCGACCTCATGTTCGCTCCCAAAGAATTTCCGACCCTTTCCGCCTCGGATATAAACGCTTTAAGGTCCGGCCGAATGGCCCATTTGGGCCCCGGTTTTGAAAACATGGAAAAACAGCTGGAAAACCCTCTGGTTCTGCCGGCCGGCTCTTTGAACCTCTTCGACTCGGTCCCCAAAATCGATCGCCAGGGCGGCATTTACGGCCGGGGGTTTATACGCAGCGAGGCCAGAATAGAACCTCAGGCCTGGTTTCTGGTCTCCCACTTCAAAGGCGACGAGGTCATGCCGGGGACTCTCATGTACGACGCCTGCCTTCAGACCCTGAGGTTTTATCTTTTATCTTTGGGCTGGGTCGGCCAAAAAGGTCAGGTTTTCTGGCAGCCGCCTTTAGGCCAGATTCAGAGTTTGAAATGCCGGGGCCAGGTCACTCCCCTGACCAGCCGGGTGGCTTACGATGTCCACATCCGGGAATTAAAAACAGTTGCCGGCCCTCAGGGGATTAATGAACCGCTGGCTCTGGCCGAAGCCGTCATGTGGGCCGACGGGCGGCCTATCGTGGAAGTTAAAAATCTGGGCCTGAGATTGGCCGGCCAGGATGCGGAATATCTTAAAAGGCTCTGGTCGTCCTCAGGGGCGGCTAAAAAAATCGGACCAGGGCCGCCTTTAAGTCAACCGGACCAGGAGGCATCCAAAAAACCGAAAACCGCCCGAGCCCCAAAAGAAAAGCCCGGCCAGGCTCTTTCGGACCCAAAATCGGCCCTGGGCCAAAAGTCTGACCCGCCCCGGTCCGGTCCCCGCCGGGCCGGCTTACTGCCGCACCGTCCAGGTAAAAACTATTTTGACAAAAACAGTCTGGCCGCTTTAGACCAGGGCCTGATAGCCGATGTCTTCGGCCCCAGATTCAGCCGGTTCAACGACGGCTCATTTGTGGCCCGGCTGCCCAGCGCGCCTTATGATTTTGTGGATGAGGCTTTTGTGGTCACCGGTCAGGCCGGGCGTATTTCTCCTGGCACTTCGGTCGAAGCGGCCTGGTCCCCGGATACTGACAACCCGGCCCGCCACTGGCTCCTGGGGCAGGCCGGCGGCCTGCATCCGGTCCTGCCGTATGCGGCTTTAAATGAAATAGCTCTCCAGGCCTGCGGCTTTATCTCTTCCTACATGGGTTCGGCTTTACTCTTCGACGAACCGATGTATTTCCGGAACTTAGGGGGCCGGGCCACCGTCTTTCAGACTGTCAGGCCCAATGATCCGGCACCGGTCATAACTAAAGCCACCCTGACCAAATCTTCTGTTTTAGGCCAGATGGCTATCCAGTACTATGATTTTGTGACCAGCCAGGACGATCAGGAGATTTACCGGGGCCAGACCCATTTCGGCTTTTTTAATCACGCTGATTTAGCCCGCCAGGGGGGCCTGAAAGTTGAGCCCCAAACGGCCCAGGCTCTGACCCGGCCCGAAAAAATTCAAAACCGGCCCTATCCCAGAGGCCAAGCCTGGCCTCTGGGCCGCTGGCTCATGCTGGACGAAGTAGCCCAGGGCTCCGATGAACTAAAACTCTGGGCCCAAAGCCGGGTCCGCCCCGAGGCCTGGTTTTTTCAGGCCCATTTCCCGGGCGATCCGGTCTGGCCTGGCTCTCTGGGCTTGGAGGGCTTTTTCCAGGCCGCCAAATATCTGGCGGTCCGCAGTTTTTACAAGAACCCCCCGGAGTCTTTTCCCGGTTCGTTTTCAGCTCCCCTGACCGGGCAAAGCCACTCCTGGCTCTACCGGGGTCAGATACCGCCCTCCAGCAGGGAGATGAGCTTGGGCCTTCTGGTAAGCAACTTAGACACTCAAAATAAATTCTTAAATTTCAGCGGCTTACTTTCGGTGGACGGTCTGGTCGTCTATCAGGTAGATAACTTTACGGTGGGCCTTCTTGACTTCTGAGCCTCAAAATACCGGCCCCCTGAGCCCCCGTAACCAGGACAGTGCTGATATCTACGAAGCATACCGGCAGGCGGAAAATTATCTTTTGTACATGAAAGAACTGGGCCTGGGCAATTTAAGCCTGCCCCTGCCGCCTCCCCCCCCCTCCCCGGCCCGTCCGCCTGCTGAACCGGAAAAAGCCCGAAACCTGACCGAACTGGCCCTGTTTGCAGAGCAGTGCCGTCTTTGTCCGCTGGGCGGCCGGGGGCCGACCTATTTCGGCCTGGGGGCTCTAAATCCTCCTTTAATGATAATAGTTGACCCGCCGGACCTGACCGGTTTTTATGCTGCAGCGTCTGATCAAAATGCTCCGGCTCCGGCCTGGAATTTTCTGGGGTCTGAGGCGGCCGTACTTCTGGGCAATATCATTACCAAGGGCATTGGCCTTAAAATCCCCGAAGTTTACGTCACCCCTATCCTAAAATGTCAGCCGGAAAATCCGGAATTAATTACCCAGAAAACGAAAAATGCCTGCTTCCGAAATATTTCCCGGGAAATTGCCCTGGTTAACCCTAAGACTATCCTGGCCATGGGTTTGACGGCCGGTCAGGTTTTAACGGCGGAAACTAAAAAAATGTACTTTTTAAGGCCCAAGACCTATACCTTGAACGTTCCCAACCCCATTACCCTCCGTATCACCCTGGGACTGAACCTTTTACTGGAAGATCCGGGCATGAAAAGGGACGTCTGGCAGGACCTGCAAAAGACGATGCGGCTGGCCGGTCTGAAGTAAAAGCTCATGTCCGAACCCCTGACCATGGGTTTTTTGGACCATTTACGGGAATTGAGGCGCAGGCTTTTAATTGCCGTAACCGTGGCAGCCGCCGGCACCTTAATGGCCTGGCCTTACAGCGGGGCTATCCTGGAACTTCTGATGAAACCGGTTTTAAAGTTCCTGCCGGACGGACAGGGGCTTAAATTTTTCGCTCTGCCCGAAGCCTTTTCCTTAAATTTGAAAATAAGTCTGTGGGCAGGACTCATCGCCACTTCTCCCGTAACTTTGTATCAGCTGTGGGCTTTCTGCGCTCCGGGACTTAAACAGGAAGAAAAAAGAAGGGTGCCGGCCTTAGCAGCCCTGGCCACGTTTTTACTTTTACTGGGCACCTCCTTTGCTTATTTTCTGGTCTGGCCCGTCACGTTCGGTTTTTTCCTTGGATTTTCCTCGCCCGTCCTTCAGCCCATGCTTGACGGCAGCCGCTACATCTCCCTGGCTTTAAGCCTGGTGGCCGTCTTTGCTCTGACCTTTCAACTGCCGCTGATTTTAATGTTTTTAGGCCGTCTGGGACTTATTACCGCCCAAATGCTGAAAAAGTTCCGGCGCTACGCCGTGGTTATCTTCTTTATTATAGGAGCCGTCCTGACTCCGCCGGATGCTTTGAGCCAGTGTTTTTTAGCCCTGACTTTAATTTTTCTCTATGAACTGAGCATCATTTTAATCGGCCCGCCCAAAAAGGAAGAGCCTCAGGGCCGTGAGGATGAACCGGAGGCGGATATTTCTGACCGGAACGATCCGGAAGGCCCCGAAAGCCAGGAAAAATCAGAGGCCAAAGATGCTCTGAACAGGACCGGAGAGCCCTCCAAAACCGGGCCGGACCAGTAAGCTCATGACGGACTGGGATTTAAAGGATTACCAGGCCGCCATCCTGTGCGGCGGCCGGAGCCTCAGGATGGGCCGGGATAAAGCTTTTTTAAAAGATAAAAACGGGCGCCTTCTTCTGGCCGCTTCGGCCGAAACTTTAGCCGGGATATTCAAACAAGTCCATTTTATAACCAACGAACCGGCTAAACTGGCCCCCTACCCGGATCTGACGGCCTATCCGGTCTGGCCCGATCTCCATCCTCTGTCCGGTCCGGCCGGGGCTATCCGGACAGCTTTAAAAGCCCTGCCCGGTCAGACTGTCTTTATTTTAGCCGGAGATCAGCCGGTCATAAACGCTTCAATTATTAAAAGACTGGCCGCTTTAATGGCCAGGGAAGAGGCCGATATCGCCCTGCCCAGAAGAGGTCAGGCCATAGAACCTTTATATGCCTTCTACGGTCCCAAAGCCGAACCAGTTCTGGCCGAGTCCTTGGACCGGGGCCGTCTGGCAATCCGCCAAAGTTTTCCGCTCCTCAGGACGGTTTATCTGGAATTAAGAGACGAGGAAATTTTCCAGAACTTAAATACCCCGGCCGAAGCCTCGGCCCGGGGCTTTACTCTGCCGCCGTAACTTTCCGGCCTTTTTCAGCCGCCGGCCGGTCCAAGCCCAGGCTGAAACGGCGTTGGTTTTCTTTTAAATGCAAGGAAGGACATATATACTTTAGCCGCCTGAAGGTCTAAAAATTTTATGATCACCCCAAAATAGCTTTTGGGTTTTCCGATATGCCTTTCAGCAGCAGCCAAAATTAAAATCAATCGACAGTCAGGCAAAACAAAATTAACCTGCTAATCATTGCAGGACACTAGACAATTGCACCTTGTATCAGCTGCAGGCTTTCTGCGCTCCTGGACTTGAACAGGCAGGAAAAAGAAGGGCGCCGGCCTTAGCCGCCGCAGCCGTGTTTTTACTTTTACCGGGCACCTCCTCTGCTTATTTTCCGGCCTGGCCTGTCACGTTCGGTTTTTTCCCGGAATTTCCCCGCCCGTCCTTCAGCCCGTGCTGGACGGCAGCCGCTGCATCTCCCTGGCTTTAAGCCTGGCGGCCGTCTTTGCCCTGGCCTTTCAACTGGCCGCTGATTTTAATGTTTTTAGGCCGTCTGGGGCTTATTACCGCCCAAATGCTGAAAAAGCTCCGGAGCTGCGCCGTGGTTATCTTCTTTATCATAGGAGCCGTCCTGACACCGCGCCGGATGCTTTAAGCCGGTGTTTTTTAGCCCTGACTTTAATTTTTCTCTATGAACTGAGCATCATTTTAATCGGCCCGCCCAAAAAGGAAGACCTCAGGGCCGTGAGGATGAACAGGAGGCGGATATTTTTGACCGGAACAAAATCCGGAAGACCCCTAAAGACCGGAAGAATCAGAGGCCAAAGATGCTCTGAACAGGACCGGAGAGCCCTCCAAAACCGGGCAGGACCGATAAGCTCATGTCGAACTGGAATTTAAAGGATTACCAGGCCGCCATCCTGTGCGGCCGTAGCCTCAGGACAGGCCGGGGTATTCAAACAAGTCCTCCTGATAACCAACGAACCGGCTAAACCGGCCCTCTGCCCTGATCTGACGGCCTGTCCGGTCCGGCCCGATCTACAATCCTCTGTCCGGTCCGGCCGGGGCCATCCGGACAGCTTTAAGAGCCCGGCCAGACTGTCTTTATTTTAGCCGGGGATCAGCCGCTTTAGCGGCCCAGGAAGAGGCCTGTGCCGCCCTGCCCGGAAGAGGCCAGACTCAGCGCCTTTACATGCCTTCTGCGGTCCCTAAGCCCGAAGTTTGCTGTCCGAACAAATTAAAGGTTTCATTTTTCAGACCGATAAGAACACCAAGCTGAAACTGGCCGTTACATACAATTTTAGCGGAGAAAATAGGCCTGTATTTTATTTTGTAAAAATTCAATTTGCAGCTGAATTATTCCTTTTTCAGCCACGGAAAAACTTAAAGGCGCCATTTAAAAATGATCATCAATAACCATTTTTCAGCCATGAAAGGTTTCATGAGAAAAGGAGATTCCGTCTGCGGAACTGCCGTCAATTCTCCGATTAAGGACAGGATTGGCAGCGGCTTGGTCATTCAAAACGACAACTTAAAGATGTTCGAAGCATCCAAGGATGAGGAAAGCATCCAAAAGAAAAAGAGCACGGCCAATTTTGAGACCGCCATCACCGAACGTCTGGCCAACGACCGCGATCATCAAAAGAGCCAGGAAGAGGCTGAAGAACTGGTGGAATCGGTTTTGGGCGTCATTGACCAGATCAAGTCGGATTTCGGTCAGGAGATGGCTACTGATGCTATGGCCAAAATACTGACCGACACGGAACAACGGATTAACGCCAATAAATAGCTACAGCTGTGGGCTCGGTCCTGAAGACACGGGAACAATTGGTCAGCAAAATTTTGAACTTTAAGGCGAAGGAAGCGGATATTCCGGAAATAACCAGGAATTACGGCGAGAACCTTGAACCTGAGGAATTCAGAAATAAAGTCAAAAAAGATGCCGAAAGCCTCGCCAAAATGGTGGAATTTTTGAATAAATCGGCGGAAGTTACCGATATCGCGGCCAAATCAATTTCCTCCCTTTCTTCCTCTCTGAACAAATACTACGGTGAAGTAATTCTAAAAGAAGAAGATCTGTACAGTTTCAGCAACAAATTTGACTGGCTGAAACTCGACGATGTTGACGCCAAAAACAGAGAATATCTGCACCAAGATTTTGAATTTGATTTTGCAATTTCAGTGTCTGAGTTCGGACGGGAAAACCTCAATACCCTTATAAATTTTTTAAGAACCGAACTTAAAGACGATAAAGCGGCAGATTTCATCCAAAATCTCAGTAACAGCGATGATATTTTCGCGGCCATCAACTATCTGCTAAAATCTCATCAGCCTGAGCAGCAAACACTCAACGTGTCCGAATTCAGGCGCAATGCAGATGGTTCTCTGCTATCAACACAGGATGATGAAAAGTTTTGGACAGAATACAACGCCAAAAGAGAAGCAACCTATAAAGAATTGACAGATCCTGATTATGCCGCTCCACAGTTTGACTATAACTCCCGATACGGTTACGGCTTTATTGGCAGTGAGGCTTGGAAGACAGGCGATTTCAACTTGGATTTGGGAAATTTTCTCAGGGCCCAGTTTTTGGATAAAGTCAATGAAGTAATACGGGATAATTCAGCGGTTCAGGCGCGATTTCAGGATTTAGCCTCAGAAAACTTCTTTTCCAGGCAAGAATCAATCCCTGACGATTACGGATTAGCCGCCATACCGACTTTCATGAATACTCACACCAACTCCGTGAAAGACGTTATGGGTTCTGTAACCGCCAACTCCGCTGAACGGGCTCTTAATATACTGAAAAATTTTACTTACCCAGAATTGGATGATAATATATTTCAGCTGTAATTCCCACCTTAGTTGTGACCACAAAAAGGGCCTAAAGCCTCAACTCTAACTTGGGTGGTATTTCCATCTTCAATATTTTTAATATCTCTTTTTGTTTAGCTGTAGGTTCATAT
>JAISEL010000074.1 GCA_031264185.1 Deltaproteobacteria bacterium | reverse complement strand
CTCTCGTTCTGAAGGCGGCGGCTCTCGGTGTCCTCCCTGAGCTTGGCCTGGGCCAGGTCAAGGCCTGCCCCGGTCTTTTCAGTCAAAGGCGGAGGGAGCTTGACCGCAGCGTAGGCCAGGAGGTCCTTGACCTTGAAGCAGCCCCGGCTGTCCTGGGCGATCAGACCGGCCTTCAGGTGACTGACAAAAGAGGACCGGCTCACCTTGTACCCCCGGCCGGTCAGGAACTTTACGGCCGCCGAAACGCTTTCCACCTGGGTAAGCGTCACCTCAACTTTCCGGGCGGATTTTTTTGCAACAGGAGACATAAAACCTCTCTTTCCAATTATGCAATTATTATGCAATAATTATGCAAAATTATAACATTTTAACAGCGAAAAAATAAATAACAAATATGCTAAAGCGCGGGCTCGCGGGTATGCGCACTGGGGTCACCCCCCCGGACAGGACCCAAGTTTTTTTAACATTAACAATAAAAGAATATAATTAGCTATCAATTATACCAATATATTTTTCTTTATCAAGCTTATCGGACGGAGCAGGACGCGCCCCGTCTTTATTATATGAATTGTTCCTGCATATATCTCTGTGTCTGCACTTACCGCAATTACAGTTATATTTGTCTGTTGACACATCATTAAGATATGCAGTTACATCAATAATCTTTCCGTTATGTTTTATTTCCATTGCTATAGACCTGTATATAAGTTAATTATGTTTAAATACGAATTGTTTATATGTGATATGCCCTGCCCCTGCGGTATGTCAGTGGGGTATATATGTATTAATATAATACAATTTTACCTAAGATAAAGTCAAGGGACCGCTGAAGATGCGGAGCGCGTTATACCAGTGTGGTATAAAAGGTAAGAGCCAATTTTTTTCGGTCATGACAGTCAGGCAGTCTTATTCTTAGTCGGCAGGGTTTATGCCGAAATAATATCGCGCATCTCCTAAAAAAGCTTAATAATATTATATATGCTCAATACGGCTCATTAAGCGCATACGTGCATGACTTAATTTTAGTACTTTGTTGTTTAATCAGGCGCAATCACATACAGGACCGTTTTTTAGCGATTATTTGTAGGAGTTGTTTTCGAAGTCCCCAGATTATGGAATGTTGAGCCATATAAGTATAACCCGTTGGAGGTTAATTAATGGAATCAAAAAGCGTGCCAAGTCAGAGGGATGCAAGGGTGGGTCAGCCGAAATACAACAAATTTTTTTGTATTTTATTCAGCCTTACAGGGTACGGGTTTGAGGAAAATAAAATTGATTTTTTTTTACTGAGAAAAATTTTTTTTTGTATTTACAAAAATTTTTTTTGTATTTTATTTGGCCTTACAGGGTAAGGGTTTGAGGAAAATAAAATAGCGTTTTTCCCAAAAATTTTTGTAAATACAAAAATTTTTTTTGTATTTTATTCAGCCTTATGGTTTACGGGTTTGGGGAAAAATTTATTGGCTGATCCCTTAAACGGGATTAAAAACCCGTTTTAAGGGACCTCCAAGTTTAGCTGGAGGCCCTTAAAACTCTTTTTAATCCCCAGGAAAAAAGGGACGCGGCGACCCCCAAGCCCGGAACCGTGAAATATGCCCGTCACAGGCCGAACACCCCCTGTCTTAGATAAAAGTCCGCAGATCACCCGAAAACGCCGCTGCGGTCAAATTTGACCCGTTTTTGGAGGTTTCAGTAAAACGACCGGTAAAAACTGAGAAAAACGAGCGTATACCTAGCCAAAAGGGGGTTTTTTCAGGGTCACCGAAAAAAAGTTTTAAACTTTTTTTCGGGCGGGTTTGACCCTGGTGAAAAGCGGCCCGGTTTTTGGTGACCGATCACCGGGTAACCTGCCCTGACTGTTTGGCCTCTGACGAGGCCAAAGCAAAGACGCTTCCCCGTGTTTTTTCATACGTAATTATATGTATTTGTTAAGCTTTGGCGTGTGTTATTGCGGTTATGTGATGACGCAGGGGGTACTGTAGATGTGTTTAGGCGTACTTGTGAGGGGAGACGCGGGGCCGATACTATTATATAATAGTGAAGCGTCCAGGGGAGCAGTTTGTTCAGACAACGAATGAAGGAGGTCAAAATGGCTGTATCCTACCTTATTGCTCCGGCCCTTCTTGCTTGTGGAAAGAGAACTCCTACAGCCGACGATTGGAAATATCAGCTGCTTGGTGTCGGCCTTATTGTTTTAGTCTATGTTTTTACCTTATTTCTTGAATGGAAGGAAAAATGACTGACGCTAGCGTTAAGATGATTTGCAACATTATCATCGCTTCAATCATTCTTTTTTATCTTTTTTACAAATTTTTTGTTAAAGATTTAAATATTAAGGTCAGTTTAAAGCGTGAAATCCAGCTTACTAAGCTTGAAAAAAAAATGTACCAAGCCCAGGAAAACGGGGACGAAGCTGAATATCAGGTCATAGACAAGGTTTATAGGACTTTGCTCCAGACTAGCTACCCGGAGTTTTATGACCTTCCCTCATTGGGTCCGCCAGATGGCCTCGCAGATAAGCCAAAGGAGGGTAAGAAAAATGAATAGCACTAATGCAAGTATGCCTTATTATATTATTATGGCTATAATTGTACTATTATTTATCTTTGTCGAATTTTTTATCGACTATTCTGAGTTTGAGTCCCCTCCCTCAACAGATCCGGCAGGTGGGCACGATGCCGAGCTTCAGAAGAAGCCAACGGACCTGAAGCCTAAGTGAGGGCCAGCCCTTCATGAGCCGTCAGGGTTCCCTTTGGCGGTTTTTTTTTAAACGGTATGCCAAAGAGAGATGACATTTTTTCAAGAAAATTTACAAGCAATTAAAAAAGTTGTTGACGAAAAATTAAGACAAGTGATAAAATTTTTTAACTATTGTTAGCATAACTCTCTGAGGTCTAAGATAAAAACGAAAATTAGGTGATGAACTTGACGTTTATGAGGTCCACACACTTGCCGGCAGACACAGCGGATTGCCCTGTGAGGCTGCCATTACTGAAGCGGCAGCAATTCCTTTTAGCGTTTATTCAAAAACTTGGCAGTGGAGTATACCAAACCGATCTGCAAAAATTAATATTTTTGTATTCAGATAATTTAAAAGTTGATTATTACTCTTTTTTTCCATACTCTTATGGCCCTTACTCTATTATATTAGCAAATGATATCAAAGTACTTATTCAAGACAATTTTTTAACTAAAAATTATTTAATAGCACCAACTAGATATTTTTCAGTGCCAATATCAATTGATGTATCTCATATTGATAGACTAAGAAGCGATAGTTTAATGGAAAAAGTTTATACCCTTTATCCTTTTTATGCTATTAATAGTAAAATATTACATAATTTTAATGAATCAATTCAATTAAATGTTAACAATTGTAAAGACAATATAGCAAAAAATATATATAAATTTTTTTCTATTGGGTATGAAGGCAAAAGTATTGAACAGTTTTTAAGAATTCTTTTATTAAATAATATAGAACTATTATGTGATGTTAGATATAATCCAATAAGCCGTAAATATGGATTTTCTAAAACCACATTAAAACATTACACTGAAAAAATTGGAATTCATTACATCCACTTTCCTGAATTAGGAATTAAAACTTCTTTACGGCAGTCCTTAAACACAAAAGAGGACTACGACAATTTATTCTCTATGTATAGACAATCTCTTCCGTCTAAGTCACTAGTGCTAGATAAATTATACAAATATATTGATCAATATAGCTGTATTTCTTTTATGTGTTTTGAAAAAGATCCGCTTTATTGTCACCGCAGTGTTCTTTTAAATTATATGGGTGAAAAATATCATATTGAAAGTGAAGATTTATAAGTGCGTGAGAAAAAACAGATCTACATAACTGTAAAGACCTACCCTGTTATTTCAAAAGAGTATTCTCAATTGGTTTGTACTGCTGGCATTCTGAAGGATGGCAGTTGGATAAGGCTGCATCCGCTTCCCTTTCCTTCAATTGAAGAGGATAAAAAATTTAAAAAATATACTTGGATTGAACTTGAGGTGGAAAAAAATCCTACTGACAGCCGCCCGGAATCTTACAGCCCTGTTAATTGGCGAAATCTTGAACCTCTTCAAAACGGCAATACAAAAGCAGTCAATTGGCAAGAGAGAAAAGATATAATTTTTAGAAATACAATAATTTACGATACATTAAATGATTTAATTACTGAAAACAAAAAGAATGGTGTTTCTTTAGCTATTTTTAAGCCAAAACAGATCATTAAATTTGAACACAAAGAAGCTTCACGCAATTGGAGTGAGAATGACTTAGCTTTATTAAGACAAGCGTCGCAACAGCGTGATCTATTTAAAACGGAGGCTGAAATCAAGAAGGAATTTTTGCCTCCACGGAAACTTCCATATCGTTTTTCATATAAATTCATTGACAAGTGCGATCAAGAATCAACAATGATGATTGCTGACTGGGAGATAGGGAGCCTATATTGGAATTGCCTAAAAGGAGCAGATAATGATGAAGAAGCTGCCATAGAAAAGGTTAAAAATAAATATTTTTATACATTCACAGCTAAGAAAGATTTATATTTTTTTCTTGGTACTACTTTAAAATTTGATAACATGAATGCTCCTAACCCTTTTATTATTATTGGAGTTTTTTATCCGCCAATTGCTATGGTTCATAGGCCAATTCAGCAAAAATTATTTTAGTCATCTCTTGAGTCTCTCCCCCTGGCCATTTCAGGCTTTTCAAAACACTCTCCGCCTTCCCGCCCGAATAATATCCGGCTGGCGGCATCTGCGGATTTGACCGGTGGGCCGGGGGCATGTCAAAATTTTTGACAGTTAAATATACACTTCAATGGCCGTCAGGGGTTTCCCACTGGCGGCTTTTTTTATGAGTTCCGGGCCTGCCTGAACAGGTCGTCCTGGTAGCGGACAGCCGACGGCCGGGCTTTCTTGAAGGTCGCGGCGCCGTAAGTCAAATCAATGGGTTTGGTGACTTTCTGCCCGTTCAGCAGCTTTTCAATGGTGAGAATTTGAATTTTGGGATATTTAGCGCCGTCGGGGCTGCAGTAGCAGCCGGCGGAGTGAGCTTCATCAATCATCGGCCTGGTGGGTCTGGTCAGGGTTACGAAAACCCCTATGGCGGCGTTTTCCCTGGCTATTGTGCCGCGCAGGTCTCTGATCATGTCCACGCCTACGTTTTTCCCGCCTTTTATTGAGACAATAATCTGCTTTTCTTTTTTGACGTTTCTTTGATCGTCGCTGAAGAATATCTTGCCGTCAATGCCGCGGTCCGACCCCTTAATCCTGTCATTGTAAGGCCTGGCCTCAATCAGAGCGCAGGCCCAGTACTGGAACTGATACTTGTCCCTGTCGGCCAGGTTTTGGGCGGATTTTAAGTCAATGGGCGCCCCTATTACCTGCCATTCGGCCAGCCTGGCTACATCCTTCAGGCGTTTTTCCACTAAATTTACAGCCAGATAGCTGGCATCAATGCCCAGCCACTGCCTTTCCATTTTCTGGGCCGCTACGATGGTAGTGCCGCAGCCGCAGAAAGGGTCGAAGACGACATCGCCGGCATTGGAGCTGGCGGCCAGGATGCGCTCCAGAAGGGCCAGGGGCTTTTGGGTCGGATAGCCCAGCTTCTCTTTAGCATTAGCCGAGAGAGGCGGAATGTCGGTGATGACCTCCTGGACGGGGGCTCCCGGCATTTCGTCCAGGTAGCGTTTAAAACCAGGCACAATTCCTTTTTCAGGCCAGTAAATCCTCCCGGCGGAGTCCAGATAGTCCAAAGCGGCGAGAGGAGAGGCCGGAATATCGGGATCGTTAAGAAATTCCCTGTTGACAGCCCAATGACGGTCATTTTTAGTCGGATCTACGCCTCTCCATGGCCGCCCGGATTCGCCTTTGCTGACTCCGGCAGCGGTTAAATCTCCAACACGAAAAATTCGTCCGTCTTTGTCCTTATACCGATAGAAATTATCAATATATTCTTTGGAATATTTTGTATATACCTTATTCCAGGTATAAGCGTCAGATTTAGTGTAAAAGAATATAATATCCGATATATGGCCCCAGTGTTTGGCGTCATTATGGGCGCTGGTCCGTTTCCAGGTGATGTGGTTCCGGAAGTTTTTCTCATCAAAAATGCAGTCCAGGACCAGTTTAATGTAATGGCCGGCGGCCGGGTCGCAGTGCAGGTAAAGGCTGCCGGTGGGCTTGAGGATGCGGTTTATTTCCTTCAGCCGGGCGGCCATCATGACCAGGTAGGCGGTCGTCTGGCTGTTCCGGCCGAAAACGCTGACCAGGCCGGAGATAAGTTCGAATAAACGGGCGGGGCCCTGGGTTTTCAGATCCTCGTAGGTTTTGTTTGTCTCATCGTTCCAGTAGAAGAAGTCTTCAAAGACCATGACCTGGGCGTTTTCAGCCTTATTTTCGGTGGAGTCGAAGAAGATGTTGTAGTTGCGCTTGGAGTTGAAAGGCGGGTCCAGATAGATCAGATCCACGCTCTGCGGCTTGATATAGTCCCTCATTACAGTCAGATTGTCGCCGAAATAGAGAGTATTGGTCATACTGATCCTCATGGTCAGAAGTTAAGGCTTTTTTAACCGTAAGTCAAAGCCTGGCCTGGACCGGACATAGGGGAATCGTCTGATTTTTGCTGAAAGTAAGGAAAAGGCGGTATTTAGGGCAGATTTATCAGAGAGAGAGAGAGAGAGAGAGAGAGAGAGAGAGAGAGAGAGCAATATTTGTGCCAACCAGTTCATGGCTTACCGGCACCCGCAGGACGGCGACAGGGTTCCGTCGCAGCACTTGGCCCGGCCTCCGGTGCAGCCGCAGACGCCTTTGTGGCGGGAACAGCACCCCGCCCTGTCTGCCGTTCCCGGAGGCAGCGCCTGGCAGACGGAATCCAAGGCGGAGGCGGTGCTGACTTTACCTATGTCTCCGCAGACGGAAATAACAGCCAGGATGAACAGGGTCACGAGAAAACGCTTCATTGACGCCTCCGTTCCTGGCCCATATGCAGGTATGGGCCAGGCCGAGATCGGGCCGCTGCGGGCTTTACAGCGAGCCTTTATTCAGGGGTTACTTAGCAAATTGGCAGTTTTCTAAGCGAGGGGAACCCATTATCATCATGTCCCCTTTACCAATTAAAACTACCTGTTGACCTTTTTTGACGTTAGCCAAACCTGGATCGGTACTTCCTTTAAAAGTACATAAAATATCCATAAAAGGATTAGACGTTTGTAAATGAACTACGGCATTATCCATAATATCCTTAGAAATATCTGAAACAGTGCCAGTAATCTTTAATGTTTTACCTTTATATTTGTTATCAGCACTCACCTCATTGGCTTGATAGTCATCAAAAAATTGAGCGGCTGAAACTTCCATAGCTGGAATTTGAGGAGCCGGAGCAGCAGAAGAAGAGCTTGAAGGCCGTGAGGGAGGTCCTGAGCCGGAGCTGCCGTAGATAGCTATTATTATACAAAGAGCTACGATGAAGGCAAAAACAATGCCGATGACCTTGACGCAGCCGGAAGTTTTCTTTTTTTCTTTGGTTTGAGGCTGTTGAGGCTTGAGAGGACTGCCGCATTTAGGGCAGGTTGGGGCATTTTCAGATACTTCGTTACCGCAGTCTGGACACTTGATTAGAGCCATGAGTTTACTCCAAAAAAATAAAAACTGTCCCTGATGGACTTAAAAAGAGCCAATATCTAGCCAATTGGACGGATTGTTTTCACCTCCTACTGAAAGCACCGGGACAGCCAGATGACCCGGCCGACCAGGTGAATGTCTTTGGGTTTCTTCAGGAGCGGCCCGGCCGGGCAGCTTCCGGCCTGCCCTACGGCCAGGTAGCCCTGGGCCATTTTGCTGACGGTCCGGACCGAGCACTCGCATCGGGTCCGGTCGCAGCACACCACGTAAAACTTCCCGTCCTCGATGCCGGCCGGGGAGCAGTTCAAAGTATCAACAATCACCACGTCACCGTCGCAGAAAAACGGCTCCATGGCGCTGTCGCAGACTCTCACGGCCTGGAGGCCTACGTCCGTAACCTTGCCCAGCAGGCCAAGATTGATTGTGACCGGGCTGTCGTCTCCTGCCGCATCAACAGGGATCCGCCCCTGGCCTGGAGCCTCCAGGGCCATTTTGGACGAGTACGGTATTCGGGCTCCCACAGGGACCGGCTCAGCCGGAGATATGCCTTCTCGCCGAAGAAGTTCCTGCCTACCAATATTCAAAAATTTATCTAATTCGTTCTCTTTAAAATCTAAAGCTTTAATAATTTTAATTTTGTTCTTATCTGAAGTACCATGCACCCCTTTTACAATATTGGAAATCGTGCCTTTATCTATCTCTGTTTTCTTGGCCAAATAAGTTTGGTTGCATTTTTTACTGATAAAAGTCTGAAGAGCAGCCAAAAAAAGTTGTTTTATTGGATAAATTTTTTCACTCATTTTTTAACCTGTTGAAATTACTACGAAAAAAAGTTGTTAAAAATCACGAAAAAACTTGACAAGAAGTCGTTAAAAAGTTAAACTTTCTTCAACGGTTGGACGAAACCGGAAAAAACACCAGGAGACACACAATGACATCTGCCCTTAACACCTCCGCCGCCCTCGAACTGGAAGGCCTTGACGATCTCGAACCCGAAGCCGCTGAGGCTGAGGTCCTGCTGGAAGGCCTTGATGACCTTGAACCCGAAGCCGTTGAGGCTGAGGTCCTGCTGGAAGGCGTTGACGAGGCCTCCGAAGCCCTCACCCCGGAAGACTTCCTGACCTACGCCCTTACCCACCGGGTGCTCCACTCCGAAGAGTGGGTCGCAGACAGAGCGGCCTGGCAGGCCTAAAACCTGGCTGGCTCCGGTTCAGGCTGGGGCCAGCCACTATTAATTAAGGTGTCAACAATGACCCAAGAGCTTATTCCCATCATCCGGACCGAGGTCAACGGCGAGACCCAGCAGACCGTAGACGCCAGGGCTCTTCACGCTTACCTGGAGGTCGGGACTCGGTTCGACATTTGGATTGAACGCCGTATTGAGCATTACGGCTTCACCGAAAACATTGATTTTGTAGTTATGATCAAAAATGATCATAACCCCCAGGGCGGCCCACCTTCTAAGGAATACCACCTCACCATGGACATGGCCAAGGAGCTGGCCATGGTCGAGAACAACCCCCAGGGCCGCCAGGCTCGTCTGTACTTCATCGAGTGCGAACGCCGGGCCAAAGCCCTCACGGCCGGCCTGCCCGGAATCCTCAGCTACCGCCTTAACCTCCTGGAAGAAGGGTTCCAAAGACAGCTGGCCGGAATCCAGGAAACCCTGGACACGGTCAAAGAGGCCCTGACCCGGACCCAGTTCGGACCCTGGACCCAGTTCGGACCCTGTCCCACGCCGGATGACCGCCCCCTGGAGCCTGTCCGTATCAAAAAACAGTGGATGACTCCGGGCGACATCAGCCGCCTCGTTCCGATGAGCCCCTACTATGTCGGGGGCCAGCTGAAGGCGAAGGGCTATCACTGGTCCCAGGACCCTGAGCACCGGTTCAGCCGTCCGGCCATCAGGAACCGCCGGGCCTTGATTGAGTATGACGCCCTGACGGTCCTGCCGGCTGTTTTCAGGCTGGATCCCCGGCTGGAATAAGGAAAAGCCCCGGGTACGGCCTCTCCAGCCCGGGCGGGCCGGGCTCCTTCACATGTCTCCTGGAAAAGCGTCTGCAGGGAGCCCGGCTTTATAAGTCAATTTTCAAACTATCTTAATAAAGTTTAACCCTTGTTGTCAAAATAATTAAGGAAAATCAAGGCTATGTCATTGAAAACATTACAGCTTTCCGAAGCGTTGCGAGAAGCGCAGAAGTCAATCCTAAGCAAATTCCAGGAGTTTAAGCGGTCTGTCTCCCTCGAATATCCCGAGTTTTCCGATTTCTTCAGGATGTACCTGATTGTCCATAAGGCAGGAGTCCACAGGAGGGATCCCGAGGCCAGGAAAAAAGCGAGGCTTTTGGGCCTTACCTACTTTGCCTACTGTAAGCTCATGAAAACTCAGCTGGGAGTCCGCCCAGGCGATGCCAGGGAAGTGGCTAAAAAGACGGGAACGGACACCGGCTTATGGCTCAAGAACGGGGGCAGCATTGAGGAACGCCGGGAGGCTGCAGCGGCCTGGTGGGAGAAGGTCAAAGGAATCAGCGGGGACGCCCGGTGAAAAGCCGGCTGGTCTGATTAATCCGCGGCTGGCCGGACAAGCTAACCAGAGGGACTTGTCGGAGCCGTGCGGCATGGGTCGGCCAGCCGGCGCTGTTAAAGAAAAGGAAACGGGTGGATGTGCCTAGACCGCCGAAGAATCCGCAGCCCTGGGGCGCAATGTCCCCGCAGGAGAGAAACATCCGTAAGGCGATCCAAAAATTTGCGGAATACCAGCTGAAATACAACGATGACTTTTACGAAAGCAGAACGCTGACAGTCGCAATCAGCGGCAGCAAATATAAATTTTCAATAAATGACATTAAGCCTAAAAAGTACGTGCATGACAGGGCCGCTCAGGCTGAGAGGCTGGGGATTACTGTTTACATTCTGTATCGTCTTCTGTCCACGGCAGCCGGGGCGCATCCCTGGACGCGGCGGCGGCTGGCGGAGGTTACGGGGACGGCTGAGAGGCTGTGGGAGCGCGGGGGTGATCCGGCTGAACGCAAGGCGGCCATAGACGCGTGGTGGGCGATGGTGAAGGCTGATGGATATAAATGAAAAAAATGAATATGAGCGGATGCTGCTATGGTTTTTAACCTCAAGGCATACGTCTTTTGAGGCTGAGGCTGAGGAGCTGGGGATATGGTCAGAATGTCTCTATGATGCCCTGATGTACTCGGATAAAGGGTTCGATGGGTCGGAGAAGAGACAGGCAGCCAAGATGACCGGAACAAACAAGACTCTGTGGAAGTCTGGCGGGAAGCCTTGCAATTCTTCACGTTTAGAAAAACGGAGGATGGCGGTCTATAAGTGGTGGGAGAGCCGGCAAAAGAAAGAACGAACTGAATGGAATGATTTGCAGGACCTTTTAGAGGCAGCGTGGGAAGGTAACAGATTTTCACGTTAACGTGGCTGGTGGGCGATGGTGAAGGATGAGCATTTATGAAGACTGCTTCGATTGAGGGAATCAGAATGGAGATGAACTTTCGAGAACTAGCAAGGGCGGTGATGTCAGGCCGTCTGCCTGAAGGTTTTGACCGGTGGGCGTTGGCAGATAAAGACGGCGAAACTGTGGCCCATATTGCGGCTAAGTTCGGACATCTGCCGGAAGGTTTTGACCGGTGGGAGTAACGGACAATAGAGGCATTACCGTAGCACACGTTGCTGCATGGTATGGACAATAACGTGGCTGGCGGGAGAGGGTGAAGGTGAAAAATGAGCTTCAGTAACGAATATTTTGATGAAGAAAAAGGCGGCCGGGACGATGAGGCGCTGGCCGAGTTTGCAGAGTGGTGCAAAACTAACGAAAAGCAGGCTGACTTGCTGGATATATCCAGGGTGGATTTCTATAACCTGTTGCTTAACCAGGCCTCAGCCGACAGCTATGAGGCTTCGCCGAAGACTATCGACAAACTGCGCATGGCTACGGATACGAATTATTTTCTGTGGAAACCCGGCGGCTCGAATAAAACCCGCAACAAGGCCGTAGCTGCCTGGTGGGCGAGAATCAAGAAAGAAATGGACCCGCTGAGAAAATTAGCACCCTGGACGGATCTCGTAAGCATGGCGGTTGTTATGGAAGACTTTCTGGCCAGATTGACGGAAGCCATGGAGGAGGAACGGATACCGGGCCTGTTTGAAGCCAGCATAATGGGAAGCCGGATGAAAAGCCAACTGGAGGCTATAGAAAACTGGTGGAGGAAAACGATTGGCTGTCCCGATTTTCCCAGGAGAAGGAAAAGATGAGAGTAAAGCTTGCAACCGTGATTGAATGCGTAAGAATTATAGACGAAACCGCCGAGACGGTTAAGGAAGATTTTCTGGCCAGAATTGAGGAAGCCGTAGAGTCCGGCCAGATAGCCTGGCCGGGCAGGACGTGCACAGTGGAAGAAAAATTGAAGGCGATAGAGCATTGGTGGCGGGAAGAGATTAGCTGTCCCGATTTTCCCAGGAGGCGGAAAGATGACTGACCGGAAGCAGGCGGCGGTTGAGGCGCTGCGTGAGCTGGGGCGTGACGGGCCAGAGCTGGGCCATGTGTACCGCCCGGCTCTGGCGCAGGCCGGGATTCTGGTCACCGGCTCGCGGGTGTACTTTGACCGGACAGTCTGGGCCGGCCGGGAGCGGCCGGAGCCTGAGAATGAGCAAGGGAGGGACAATGCATGAACTGCGGCAGGGAAGAGATTTTAAGGAACTGCCGGGTAACCTTAAACGCGAACATCAGAAAGGCCAGTACCGGGGATCTCAAGGCCTGCTACTACGTGGACTGCGCGTTTCTGGCTTACCTGATTTTCGAGCAGTTCGGCATGGAGCCGTTTTTGGCTGAGGAGCTGAAGCATCAGTCAAAAACCTGGAGCGAAGAGCACAGGGCCGTCCTGTGGAGCCTGTGCAGGCTTCAGTACAGGCTGCTGGAGCAAGGGTCCAGCAGCCAGAAGCGGAAAGGCGGTCCCTGGCTCCCTTTACTTAAACTGACGGAGACAGGCTACGGCGCGGCCCGGGCGGTGATGTCTAAGGCAGGGAAGGTGCGGAATGGCAAACCAAATAGTGCTTGAACTGAATAGTTCTGAGAGCCTGGAAGAGATCAAATATCTGGGAAAGCTTCTGGAAGAAAACGTTAAGCCGGCTCTGGCCGGAGACGGACAGGCCAGGCTTATTCTTGACTGCATAGTCTTCAGCTCCCTGATTTTTTTGATGTCCTCTAAATTTAAAAAAGCAGTCAGCGCACAGGATATAAGCAAGTGCTCTTTCAAATTTTTAAAAGCAGCCTCCTCCTGGACTTCGTTCTATAAAACAAGGCTTCTGCGGTATTCCGTTTACAGCTTAAAATTGATCCGGCCGTCAGAGAAGCTCCTGACTTTCAGCGCCCGGGGCCGTCTTTGGGGAACAATAGTACTTTATATGCTTAGGTTTATTGAGCAGTATGGGTTTATTGAGGTGTTACCGCCAGGTGAGAAATTCGACCTTAAAGATGTTCTTCAGGACGAAGGGATACGCATGACTGAGCTGACCTACCACCAGCTGGCCGGGAAGATTTTAAGCCTGATGCCACAAAGCTGCATTATTAAGATCCGGGAGCTGAAAAAGAGGTTCAGGGCTGAAGGCCTCAGCCATGCGGCTTTGGTTATGGGCGTGCGCTACGGACTGGACCACGGCTGGTTCGGCATTGACGAGCCGAGCTATGCCCTGTACCTGCTCAGGGACGACTGAGCGAAGGGGGAAGGATGGAGGCTGATACTGTCGAAGTTGATTCTGCCGAATATGAGACGGCGGAGGACGCTGCGGAATACTGCCTTATGCAGGACCTGGAGGAGCTGGCCGAGCTGCTCTATATAGCAGGATTACGCAAGGAGCATAAAATGCGAATGCAGGAGCTGACGAATGGCAATAAGGATTGACATGGAGCAGGCCCGGATGGTCTGCGCGACGATTGAGGAGAAGTTCCGGCTGGAGAAGCGGCCGACTTCCGTGGAAGAAATTCAGGCGTGGGGGTCAATAAAGGACAAGGCCATGGAGCAGGGGCTGATTTACGCCCTGGCTCTGAACCTGTGCTGGCTGGAATACGGCGTCGTGTACCCGTCAAACCCCATTTACTGGAAATGGGGGGCCAGTCTGGAAGGGATCGCAAAGGAAAACGATGACCTTCTTGCCGCTGTCGAAAAAGCCGGCGACGCTTTTTTTGTTAATACCGGAAACGCCGGGAAGACGGAAGAGATTGCGCCTGACAAGCCGAAGAAAAAGCGGGGCCGCCCGATCAAGGCGGTGGAGGCGGCGGTTCCTAAGTTTGAGGAGTCTGTCCCCGATGAAGTCCTGATGACCGTTACGGACGAGGACCCCTTCGGAAACCCCCTGAATTTGACGATGTAAGCGTCCGTGACGGAACAGGCGGACGGGCACAGCGGCCGGAGGTGATTTTGGGCTCCGGCCGCCTTTACGGAGGCAGTAATGACACCAGAAGAAATAAAAGAATTCTCTTCATTAATGAGTGACAGAAAAGAACTAGCTTGCAGGCTTTTAATACGATGCATTCTATATGAAGAATATCCATCTATAACAGGGACAACATTAAGTAGTCTCCAAAAACAAACAAACTGGTCTTACGACACACTTCTTAATGTAATAGAGTATGCTTTAAAACGTCACTATTTTAATCTTACTTTTTTCGAGAAAGACCCGGAAGGAGACGACCGTTCACCTTTGCAGCGACTCTATATAAGTTTGACTGATAAGCTTGAAAGACTTGAAAACAGGTCAGAAGAGAAATATAGAAACGAAAGAATGCGAAAGGCATTACAAAAAAAGAAAATCGATGGAGTTACGGATGACTGACGACCGGAAAAACTGGTTCGCCGAGAGCCTGATCAGCTGCCTCCAGCCGCTGGACACTCTGATCGAATTCTGCGGGCCGGAGGACAATCCCGTATCGGAGCCGGAAAATTGCGCGGCTGTGACAGCCGAAGAGACCCGCCGCGAACTGGAAGCCAGAATCCGGACTAACCTGGCGGCCTTTTTTGACGCCATTGAGGAGTGACTATGAGCAAAGCTTTTGAAAGCTACATGCGAACCAAAAACCTGTCCCAGAATACCATTGACTCATATATAGTTGGAGTCAAAAAGTTCATGGACAAATACGCCGGCTTAAGCAAGAAGAACCTGCTGGAGTACAAGAGCTGGCTGATGGAAAATTACAGCTCCAAAACGGTCAACCTTCGGCTTAACAGCCTCAACAAGTATCTTGAATATGTCAGAAGGACAGATCTCAAGGTAAAAAACGTCAAGATCCAGAAGGGCTACCACCTGGAACACGTCATCAGCAACGCCGATTATAATTTTTTGAAGGCGAAGCTGGAAGAAGACGGGGATCTGCGGGGCTATTTCATGGTCCGCTTTTTGGCGGCCACCGGAGCCAGAGTGAGCGAGTTCATCCAGCTTAAGGCGGAGCATGTCCGCGAAGGGTTCTTTGACCTTTACGGCAAAGGCGGAAAGCAGCGGCGGCTTTACATCCCCAAAGCGTTAAGGACAGAGGCTCTGAAATGGCTTAATGACACCGGAAAGGAATCCGGCTACCTTTTTATGTCCCTTCGCGGACAGCCGCTTCAAACCCGCACAGTCGCCATGCTGCTGAAAAACTATGCGAGAAAATACGGCATTGACCCCGCCGTAGTCTACCCGCATTCGTTCCGCCACCGCTACGCTAAGAATTTTTTGGAAAAGTGCAATGACATTGCTCTTCTGGCTGACCTGATGGGCCATGACAGCATTGAGACGACCAGGCTTTACCTTCGCCGGACGGCCACGGAACAGCGGGAACTGGTGGACAGAATTGTAACTTGGTAGCAAACAAGTCATGGAGGTCTAAAAAATGGACTGGATAGAGCTGATACAGGAGCAGGCCAGATGGAAATGAATTATCAAGATCTGGCAAGGGCGGCTAGGAACGGCGAATTGCCAGATGATTTTGACCAATGGTCATTAGCGGATAAAGACGGATGGACTTTAGCCCATACGGCGGCGGTGCATGGTCACTTGCCGGAAGGCTTTGACCAGTGGGGGTTGAAAGACAAAACAGGTAAAACCGCAGCGCATATAGCGGCTATATACGGCAATCTGCCGGAAGGCTTCAATCAGTGGGATTTAAAAGACAATGCCGGCTTGAGTGTGCGGGAAGTCAAAAGAATCAATTAAACAGCAACTGATATATTCTGAAAAAATTTTGGCCTCCCGTTGTACGATTTTTCTTATCACAGGCCCCGCAGGGCCATTTTAGGAGCCACCACCATGAGTCAAACAAAAACGATCGAGTCCCCCTACCTCCGGGCTAAG
>JAISEL010000039.1 GCA_031264185.1 Deltaproteobacteria bacterium | reverse complement strand
GTATTGTCACCGAAAAAGAACCGGCCGTACTGAGCCAGCTGGCCGTAGTGGCCGTCCCTGCCGGGATTCCGCTGATACTCGCGCCAGTCGACCGACAGCTGAGAGATCAGATGAAAAGTCGGAGTAACGGCTCTTAAGTACGTCAGTTCCGGTCCCCAGGCATAGACATGGTTGGTAAACTCATAGTCAAAGACTTCACCTTTGACCCGGAACTCAAAGAGGTTCCGGCCTTGGGCGTACCTGAGGCCGGCCCCGGCCCTGAACCACTGCCACTCGCTGGATTTGATGTCATCCAGATCGGAATCCTCATTGCCCCTGATATAAAGACCGGAATCGGCCACCAGACTCCACGGGCTGCTGTCGGAAAATCTGCGGGAAAGATTGAAATTGGCCCCGAAATAGCCGCCAAAAGTTCCGATTCTTTTGGTGTCATCAACCACCAGCCGCCAACCGCCCAGATCCAAAATCAGATCGTCCGGGGCCCCCTGGTTGGCGTTGGAGTCATATATGACCCCGGCCCGCATCCGGAAATTGACCGTGGTCGGCGAGGCTGTCCCGGCTCTCAGGCCTCTGACCTGATCGCTTTCGTTTAAAAGGACCGGATCATCGGGAAACTTCATCAGCAGATCCCTGTATAATCTTCCGGCTTCATCGTACCGTCCGGTTAAAGCCGCGCTTCTGGCCAGACCCAGCATTAAAGAACTGTGGCCTGGGTATCTTTGCAGCAGATTAAAAAAGACAGGGTACGCCTCGGAAGCCTTACGGTCCAAAAGAAGCATCTCCGCTCTGCGCCACTCGGAAGCCGGATCCGGCGAGGCAGCCGGCAATGCCCCGGAAACCAAAAAGACGGCGGCCAGGGCAAAAAGTATAATTTTCCGGAGCATAAATTGTCCCTCAGTGGTAAATTTTTTATTCAGCCTGTAATAGTGAAAAATAATTCCTATAGGCCCTACCCTGAAAACCTGGACAGACTTAAGCTTAAATATTTCTGTTGCATAAGGATTTCCGCTTATCTTTGCAATATACGGCATATATTTTCATGAAGAGGCTGGATCTCCCCCGTACATGAAAAACTGGTCAATTTTTAAATTTTACTGTGCGCCGGAAAAGTCACTGGCAGCCGTCAGCTTTTCAATTGTTTTTCCAAGACAAAGCCTAAGGCTTTTATGGTTTTAGGTCTCATATGACAAGAATTTGTCTTCTGGCCTCCTGGGTTAGAAAAGGCCGCTGAAAAGTAAAGAGCAAGCAGCCGGAGGTTAAGAGAGAAAGAACAGCAGTCAGCCGCTTTTGGCTGCAAAACAGAGCCGGACTGGCCGGAGAAAAAAACGGCTCCGGTTGAATATTAGCTGCTTTAAAAGGAAAATTTATACTGAAAGTTATATAAAAATGAGAGAGAGAGAGAGAGAGAGAGAGAGAGAGAGAGAGAGAGAGAGAGAGAGAGCAATATCTGTGCCAAATTTGATTGACTGAAATTGTAATCGTTCACGGTTTCAAAATTTAGAGTCAGTTCCTCTTTCTCCAGCATCCTTCCTCCAAAATGGAGACATTTACAAGTCAATTACGCTAAATATTTTAATTTCGGCTATGATGTCTCAATATTTGGAGACCCACCGTAAGACAGTTCAGTTCAAACCTTCTTGCCGAATAATAAGGTTTTCCGGGCTCTTTCACCAAAGCCCAAAAAAGTTTACTTTGATCCGCCATATGGCCGGATAGCTAGCTGACTTTAAAATCAGCAAATATATATCTTAACAGACCATACTGACTTATAATTCATATAGAATTATATCTGTATATCATCTACAGCAGAAAAAACTGACAGCGTTTATTCAATTATACGGCCAACATTCTTGAAGTCAAGGCCACCGACATCTTTTTCTGCTCTTTCCGTGCCGCCAAAAACAGCAAAAAAGCAGTCAGAGTTAATTCAGCCTTTATAAAGCCAAAATATTTTCCGAAACCATCGTAGTTGTCAGGGATAATCAAAGCAGACGCTTAGACGTCCTAATTCCATTAAAGACTTCGAAGTCTTAAGGCAGAGTAAAAACTTCCGCCAACTACCCTCAGCAAGCCGCCGGACTTCAATGTCAAGGCCTGATATGCCGGCATTGGGTTAACTTAGGACTTCGCAGCGCCATTTTGGGCCTGGAGTCCAGTTGGAACATCCGTCCAGGCCGGTTCTGCGCCTTGTTTTTCATAACACTTTCAGCCGGGTCCTGCTCCTCCAGCCCGAGTCGGGGTATATTGACGGCGGCATTGCGGCCGGCGTCGAAGGTTTCCGGAATTTTGGGCAGAAACTCCGGCTTGAGTCGTCTCTTAAGGCAACTGTTGGACAGCCATTTGAAGCGGATCTGGCTGACAGGACAGGGATCTGCGCGGACGAGTTCCTTCCCTGGCGGCAGGACTTGGCTTCCGGCCTGAGATCTCGTGCCCGGTAATGTCTAATTTGCTGGATAAAGACGCCTCAGCTTGATCCGAGCCTCTGGGGCTGTAAATTGCCTTTTTACATTGGAAATTCAATTGTTTCTGTCTTTCTGCGCAGTTCAAGCTCTGGCTTGATTGAAAACCAGGGCGCCGCTTCCGCCAGATTCAACCGACTTACGGGCTTAGGGTCATTGCGTATTTCCAGCCTCAGAGACAAGCGTGGCGCCTCTTCGGATCGGCTGCTCAGGTTTATTATCCGGGAGCCATTTTTTTGTTAAATCCCGACAGCAGGATTAAAATCCAAAAGGCTGGATGTAAAGAAATATTTTCCTTGATTTTTTAAAACCTTGTGCTAAAATTTTTTTTCGCACTTCATGTATAATATTTGATTTTTTTTATCTGTTAATGATACTTCCAGTCCTGAACTGTCGTGGGGTATTAAACTGGCAGCTCTCTGTTGCCCGGGTGCAGGCATAAAGGAGTAAATTGGGAGCAGAATAATATTAATTTTTTGCATATTTTTATCACAATATTATATATTTATATAATTATTTTAATATAAGGAAAATATTTTGACAGTTAGCGTTATATATCAAAATAAAGATATAATTTTTAAGTTTTTATTCGCTAAATATCAAGACGAGATGTTTCAAATATTAGGTTTGCCGTATCAAAACGCTCAACCTATGCCCACTGAAGTTGCCGTGATTGAAACATTCAGGAGGCTGTCTGATCTGGTCTACAATACCGGAGAAAGCCTTCTGGACTTGGAATTTGATTCATCCGGGAAATCGGAAAATGTACTCAGATTCTTCCATTACGCCGTGCTTCTGGCTAACAAACGTTTTGAAAGCAGCGGTGAGTTTCTGCCAGTGAAAACTTATATCGTACATCCTGGCGATGTCAGTTTTCCTTCTCAAATGTTTAAGGAAGGAAACATTATTAATTTACCGTTAATATTTATTTCTTTAGCTAGTATTATTAAGTCTAAAGATATTTTTAATCTTGTAAAAGAAAAAATAGAATTAAATAAGTATTTAGAAATTACTATTATAGACTGGATAAAATTTGTACTGCTGCTTTATGGAGATCTTCCCAAAGCAGAAACTAATAATTACGCTATAAAGATGTTCAATTTAGTGGTTTCTTTGCCGAAAAGTAACTTATGGGAGACAATTTTTGCCTTGACGTCCGTTGCTGTTCACCCTATAATTGGTAAGACAGATGTGTTTAAACAATCAACCTCAAGGTTAGCTGATATGGATCAACAAAACCTACAATATCTGGACGAAGCTCTCGGCGGCTTCATTAGTAAACATTTCACTGCGGCTGAGGCTAGGTTCAAAGCTAAGGCTGAGGCTAAGGTCAAAGAGGCTGAGGCTAAGGTCAGAGAGGCTGAAGCTAAGGTCAAAGAGGCTGAGGCTAAGGCCAGGGCTGAGGCTGAGGCTAAGATCAAGGCTGAGGCTGAGGCTAAAGCTGAGGCCATAGTTAGGGCCAAAATTGAAGATACTCTCAACGTTGTTGTTGAGACTTTCAGGGCAGTTGCTGGCGACTCTAATTTTTCCAAAGATTTGGCTGGAACGAACTTAAAAAAACAGTGAAACTACAGGCGGAACATAATATTCACTTTTCTGCGAATTTCCGGAAGATAACCTGTGGTGGCCTGTCTGCGGTAATGTTCCTGGTTCCCCGGAGCGGCTGTTATCTCTGATATGCAGACCTCAGTTCTTTTCTGCCCTTATTCCTGTTTTGTTGCCTCCGAAATTTGTGAAGCCCCATATATGTTAAATTTTCAGAAGACTAAAAAAGAGCTACGGTACTGCATCGTTTTTCCGTCCGATGAGGCGTTCAATTTTCTCAAAGGCTGGAAACCCCTAACTGAAAGTTGGTTGAATCCGGCTGAAGCTGAACTTAGTCTTCTACTGAGCCGTGAACTGGCGGATTTCCGGCTTGGAATACATGAAACGCTAAGATAACGGCGAAGATAATGACCGACAGAAAAACAGAAACAATCGGATTTCCGAGATAAAATGGCACCTTACTGATTCATGTGCCCGGATCAAGCTAAGGCGTCACCATCATTCAAGTTAGATGCTACTGGGTGCTAACCTGGCTTACCTGATGTTTGGATCAACCTGCTGAAGCTCATTTCCGGTCAGGCTTCTTGGTCGCCCCTTTGACTTGCTTCGTCATCGGCCGGGTCTCCCGGGTTCCGGGCAAGACGAAATCCGATCGTTTTGCAACCTGAGCCGTGTGCTTCCGGTTTTAGTTCCGGCACTTGCTCCTGATGAGCCGACCTGCCCACCGCCAGGCAGTTTCGGGTTCGGCCGGGTTAGCGGACAGCTGACTGTTTAGGTTTCATCCGCCCGCTTTAGCCCCGGACGGTAAGCCGCTCCGGCTCGCCCTGAAGCTGGCGCGGCGCCTTTACTTCTTTTGAGAGCCTGAGTTCCTTAACTGGGCAAAAGGACGGCGCCGGCCGTTTGACCCGCGTGTTCGGGCTGATAACCCAATCGCCTGCAGACTCGCTCTTATCTGCGTCTTTCTGCCCGCAGGCTGTTACGGCAAAAAACCTGTCGCCACCGGACTTTTCCGGGAGCTGCCTTACCTGACCAAATGAAGAAGCGCATTTTGGCGGCAGCGGAGCCAGATCATAAAGTTTCGGCCGGAAAACTGGATTTAATGGATTGGGGTATAGTTATACTCTCTCCGGGCTGGAGGGACAGCTGTCTCTGTTTCCATCCGTCTGTCGGGCAGGTTCATATCCTCGGGACCGATCGGGGGATTAGGCTGGATATACGGATCGGGCAGCGGCGCTAAAGGCGTCTCCGGGAAGGACGGCGGAACTATTGGTGAGATTCCGGCATCCGGGGCCGGCGGCAGGATGTCTTCCGGAGCTTTCTGAGGCTCTGCTGGCTGAGGATCTGCTCCCTGAGCCTGCGGCACGGATTCTTCAGGAATCGGAACATCAGGCAGAGTGTCAATATCCGGGGCAGGCTGTCCGGGCTGAGTTTCTTCCGGAGCAGGTACAGCCGGCTGCAAGTCTGGTTCTGAGATCTGGGGCGGAACTGGTTCTTCAGCCGGCGGAGAAACCGCAGCAGGAATTTCGGATTCCGGAGCAGACGGCGTCGGGGGCTCCTGAGCCTGAAAATCAACGGCGGGCTCATTTTCCGGCTTCATGTTCTCAGCCTGAGGAACAACAGGAGTTTCGGGAGCTGTGACTGCAGATTCCGGAGCAGGCCCGATTTTTGCCTTCAGCTCTTCTACAAACCTAATAACATCATCAGAAAATGACCGCATCCGGCTAAAATTAGGGGAATAATAGTAATACTGACCCTGAATAATAAAAAACGGGGCTGCCTGGACATTTCTTTTGGTCAGATAGTCTTTAATCTTGTCAAAACGCTCCTGAACTTCCGGAGAACTGTAAGAAGCAATATAATCGTCCCGGTTGTAACCCAGATCGGCCACAAAATCAGCCTGCTTATCAACAGTACTTAACGGCACATTCCGGCCGGTGGAATCGTACTGGCCTTTAATGGTCGAAGGCAGAATAGTGGCTATGACGGTGGAGTGAAGCTTTTCTTCCAGGCCCATAAATTCCAAAGCCAGAGCCATCCGTCCGTGCTCCTGCCACAGTTCAAAGGTCAAATCGCTTATGACCGGAAGTTTAATCAGTTTGGTTCCGGCCGGAAGCTGAGCCTCCAAAGTGTCAACGACCGAATCTTCTATCCTGAGGGTTCCGGGATTGCCATACCAGTAAAGATAAATGATTTCTATTTCCCCGCTGTCGTCAAACAAGCCTTCCGCCGGAAGAGTTCCGGGGAACTCAGGCGGATAGACCGGCCGAAGAATCGGGGCTTTAGTCTCACCTGTCCGGCCTGAAGTCTGAGATTGGGCTGAATCTGCGCCCGAAAAGAAAAACAAAAGGACTAAAAAGCCTGTTATCCAGAAATTAAACCGGCTGGCCATGAATTAACCTCCTGTTTTCAAGGGCCCGGAATTTATTGGGGCTGAATCCCCGGCCTTAAATCAGACCTTAAGACCAAAAGCCCGGATAAAACTTTCAGCTGTGTTTATTGTACCAGATTAAGGCCCAAATTATGATCTGACCTGTGATTTCGCGATTTCAGGCATTCTACCGGGCCCGAGGTGTTTTTCAGCCAAACACCTTAAAGAGACTGACCCGAACCGGCAACAAAAAAGTCGGCCGGCCAGTTAAACCAAGACTTTATGCCATTATACTATAAATTTAAAAGTAATTTAATTGTAAAATTGGAGTTAATTTATGGAGTGAGAACGTATTATAAAAAACAAGAGATATATTTATAAAAATTATTAACACGCTTTCTGACCGGCTTAAGCCGGTCAGAAAAGAAAAAAGCTGGGGCTGTCTCAGTCGCGGCAATCCCGGTCGTGACCCCAGCCGCCGCCTCGGTGACCCCAGCCGCCGCCGTGCCGGCCTCGGTGACCGCCCCAACCGCCGTCCATCCAGTTTTCAGAATCGGCGTGGACACCTAAGTCTTCCGGCAGACCGCTGGTTTTGAGATCAGCTAAAAATTTCTGCCTTTCCGCCCTGATCTGGTCACGGAATTTTGCCATTTCGGCTATGCACTTCTTGACTTCGTCCAGATTAACTGATGTCTGGTTAGCCAAAATCCGGTACAAAAGCCTTTGATCGGCCAGCTGACTCCTTATCGGATAGAGTTTATCCTGATAAGCCGTCCAGAGCTTGTTCCAGGTTTCCAGCTGCCCGGGAGTCAGAGGGGGTCTGCTGCTGCGGTAATCATCATAGCTGTAATCATCCTGGCTGTCCTGTTCTTCGGCCGGCTGGGCCAGAACCGGAATAGCCAGAGCCAGAACCAATAAAAGTCCCACTAAAGACCAGACAGTGGACTTAAGCATAGAATGCCTCCCAAAAATTATAAAAAATAGCGCCAAAAGAAATTCACCAGTGGCTAGAAAAATTAGCAAAACCCGCGCCAAAGGTCAAACACTTAATTTTTATATTTTTATTTTTTTTCACTTCAGACCATCTCCGGCCCGAAATATGCTATGTTTTCTTATAAAAGGACTTGGGCTGTGAATTTATTGAAGCGGTCACCGAATCAGCATTGAGATTAGATTTAAAATGAAGCCCGGGTCTTGAGCCCAACTCCAAGGGCCTCTGTATACGGTTACTTTTTACCCCTTCATTTAAAATAACGGATATTTCGGTAGCAGGCATGGAAATTACCCAGCATTCGACTCAGTATTCGGCCCAGGAAAAAGACGATGTCTTCAGACTGCCCAGATGGCTGCTTCTGTTTCTGGTCCTGGGCGTCCTGGGTCTGGCTTTTTTAATGGCCCAGCGGGATTTCGGACGGGAGAGCCTGTATTTGGAAGAACTGTATGTTCAAAAAGGCGAAGTCCTAATCCGCAGCCTGACCACAGCCATGCGTTTAGGCTGGACCCAGGGGCTGTCCAGAGAGAATCTGGCCGCTTTCAGCGATCATTTAGAAAGCGGAGAAGTGCTGTATTTGGCTGTAACTGATGTTCAGGGCCGTCTTATTTCCAGTTCCGTCAGTCCCAGTCAGATGCCGGCGGAGGCCTTCAAAACCCCGGATGCTCCCCCCAGTTTCCAAAAACCGCCTCTGGAGCCTCACCGCCTGGTGGCTACCCAGCCCAATGGGCGGAAAATCTTCTGGGTTTACAGGCCCTTATGGTTTACTTTTCAACCCTCTCAGCCTCAGGCCCGCCGCCGCCGCCGGGGCCAAACAGCCACCGGAGAAGAACCAGGCTATTCGCTGGCCGATACCGGTTTGGCCGGACAGCCGGAGATTATTCCCCTGCTCGAAGGCTCTGATTTTCAAAGTCCGGCCGGGGCAGAAAATCCCGCTCTCAACGGCCCGGACGGAGAACAGCCGGCTCAGGCGGAGCCGCCGGCTGAACCTCAGGCAAGTGCCGCTCCGGCCAGTCTGTCTCCGGAAAACGGCTCTCACTTGGAGGATAATTCGGCCGGTCCGGCCGACAGTACCGAACCGCCCGCCGTAACAGAAACTAAAGCCGGAACTGCCGAATCAAGACCCGAAGCTGAAGAGTCTCAGCCCCGCAAGAGATGGTGGCATCTGGAAAGCGACAATGAGCCCCCGGCCAGACCTCCCTGGCCGGAAGACGTCAGTGACTGGTCCAAAGGCCTTTACTGCTGGGTCGGCTTTGATATGAAGCCCATTGAGGCGGCCAGCCGCTCCGGCCGTCTCAATACTATTCTGTTTGTCGGTTTACTGGGAGCCGCCAGTTTAGGGGGTTTGCTGGCCCTGTTCTGGGCTTACAACTACCGCCAGTCCAAGCGTCTTTATCAGGAAGCCAACGATTTGGCCTCAGAAATTTTCGACCGCCTGCCGGTGGGCTTAATCCTGGACGACCACCGGGGCATGGTCACCTTTGCCAATGAAACCGCCACCAAGCTGACCGGCCTTTCATCCAATGAAATAAAGGGCCAGACCCTTTTGGAGCTGACCGACGGCGCTTTTCCCGATGACGACGAGTTAAACGGCCTGGAAATGGATATCCGGTTCAAATACGGACCGGCCCAGAGACTGTCTCTGACCTGCGGGCCTATTGTCGATTCCGAAGGACTTATCTCGGGCCGGATAATTTTAATGATGGATGTAGGTGAACTGGGACGCTTAAAAGAAGAACTGGCCACTAAACAGAGACTGGCCACATTAGGCGGCATGGCCGCCGGTTTAGCCCACGAAATCCGTAATCCCCTGGGGGCTATCCGCGGTCTGACCCAGCACCTTCTGGCTAAATCCGGCGAGAGTTTCCACGAGGCTCTGGAGGTCATGCTCATAAGCGTCGACCGTCTGGACCGGACCATCAATGACTTTTTAGATTACGCCAAACCGACCGAACTTAAGACGGCTGAAGTCAGCCTGGGCCCATTTTTAAGCCGGATCCACGAACTGATCGGCCATGACGCCAGGAGCCAGAATGTGGATATGAGCCTCACTCTGCCGGTCCGGGAAGTGACGGTTACGGCCGATGACGGACGTCTGGCTCAGGCCATTTTAAACCTGTACCTGAACGCTATACAGGCCGTGGGACCGGATGGCGGAGGCCAGGTGACAGTGGAACTGAAAGTTCAAAGAAACAGGGCGGTTGTCACCCTGGCCGACAACGGCCCTGGCTTTGGGGCCGACCAGATAGCCCAGCCTTTTGTGCCCTATGTTACCAGCAAAGACAAAGGCTCAGGTCTGGGTCTGGCCCTGGTCAAAAAAATAATAGACGCCCACCAGGGCGAAGTGACGTTAACTAACCAAACAGGCGGGGGAGCTTTAATTACCATCAGCCTGCCCCTGAAAACCGAAGCTCCGCCGGCAATAAGCCCGCCGCCGAAGGAGACTCTGGCCGGGCAGGCTCAGGCTCCGGGCTCGGAACAGGCCTCAGAGCACCTTAACTGAACAGGTATTTGATTTATTGTGGGTTATTAGTTATAATGAGCCGCAGTTCTGGAGGAGATTTAAGGTTAAACTCTCTTCAAGTTATACCGCTTAAGGTTCAGGCTGGAGTAGTGTATTATTTTGCTCATTCCGGCTAGTTTCTGAGGGGAGGTTCGGTGGCCAGAGACATAATATCCGATCCCTCTCCGGCTCTGGGCTGGCCTCTTCTGCTGACTGTGGCCTTGAGGTCCCTTTTTTTGGAAGCCTCCTGGAATCTGGCCGGCCAGCAGAATATCGGCTTTGCGGCGGCGGTAAGTCCGGTTCTGAACTTTCTTTATAAAGGCCGGCCGGATGATCTGGCCTCAGCCCGCCAGAGAGTGCTTCAGTTTTTTAATACCAATCCCATGCTGAGCGGTCTGGTCATCGGAGTCGCCTTAAAGCTGGAGGAAGAAAAAGCCAGGGGCCGTATTGAAGACCGCCAGTTAAACCTGATAATCAGTTCCATGGCCTCAACTCTGGCAGGCCACGGCGACTTATTATTCTGGCAGACCTGGCTGCCTTTCTGCTGTATTTTGGGCTTTGGCCTGACTTGGCTTTCATTGGCTTTCGGCCAGGTCACCTGGATACCATTGATTATACCGGTTCTTTTCTGCGCTTTTACCGGTCCGGTCAGATTCGGCGGACTTTTTTACGGCTACCGGCGGGGTCTGGAGACTCATAAAAGCATTAATACGTTTCATGTCAAACAGATTGTCAAGTGGGTCCAGAGGCTGACCGTTCTTTTATCCGGACTTTTGACAACCTACTCCTTAAAGCTCATTCCGGAGGTTCACAACCCGAACGGCTCACTCATCCTGTCCAAAGAGCTTTTTCTGACAGCTGTGGTCGTTTCTGTGCTGGGCCTGGTTTTAATTCAGAGATTCTGCCCTTTAGTCGGCCCCAAATCATTATATGTTTTAACTGTCATAGGTCTGGCATCAGTAACAGTATTTATCTAAAGACTTTTACTTAATTTTTAAGGAGCGTTTCAAGCTTGGGCCGCCATTTGTCAGGTGGCAGAAAGTACCCCCAACCAATGAATACCTTAGAGACTGCACCTAGTGAAGATTTTCAAATATCCTCCGAAGCCACCATCAAAAACCGCTACGGGCTCCATGCCAGGGCCGCCGCTAAACTGGTCAAGGCGGCTGAAGCTTTCAAATCCGATCTGACCATGGTCAAAGACGATTCCATGGCCGACATCAGGAGCCTTCTTTCCCTGTTAAGTCTCGGGTGTTCCTGTAACAGCCAGGTTATTCTTACCGCTTCCGGGGAAGACGCCTCGGACGCTATGTCGGCTATTCTGGCTATCATAAACGATCGCTTTGGGGAAGATTAAGCCCCAATTAACCAAAATGATCGTTAATTTTTCCGCCAGGGGAATCATTAACACCGCCTAGCTAAAAAGAGGTCATATCATTATGAACCTGCCTCCACCTTTTGTGCCGCAGGGGACTGTTTTCAAAGGGATTGGAATAGGACAGGGAATTGCTATTGGTCCGGTGCACATAATAAGCGCCACCAACATCCGCATTCACCGCTACAAACTTACCAATAACTTAATGGTGGAAAAGGAACTGGATCGCTTCCAGGAAGCCTTAGCCAAAACCGAGGCTCAATACACGGCAGCCAAAAACTGCCTGCCTCCGGAGCTGAGCAGTCAGGCCAGCATTTTCGATGCCCTGATTCTGCTGCTCCGAGATCAGGTTTTACTGAAAAATATCAATAAAAAAATCAAGGAAGATCACATCAACGCCGAGGCAGCTGTCAATTCCACTATCCGGAAGATGTGCGCCCTTCTGGCCACCATTGACGATACCCACATAAGAAGCCGACTGTCGGATGTTGAGCAGTTAGGCCAGGCTCTGATTGCGGCCATGAACGGTCAGCCCGACGGTCTTCAGCCGGTTTTTCAGGAAGGGTGCATCGTAGCCGCTTCCAACATGAGTCCGGCCGACGTCTCTCAGCTGCCGGTCAGTCAGGTGGCGGGCCTGGTCACCGAAACCGGCAGTCAGACCTCCCACGCGGCTTTGGTGGCTCAGGCTTTCGGACTGCCCACAGTCATGGGAGCCGCGGACATATTAAAATCCCTGGAACACGGGGACATTCTGATTGTCGACGCCAAAGAAGGCCATATTATCCGCAACCCCGACCAGGATGCCACTAAATTTTACCAGACCAGGCAGAGAAGCCAGAAAGACTACCAGCTGGAAATAGTCCGCAGCGCCCATCTGCCCGCTCTGACTTTGGACGATCACCGGGTCAGGGTCTGCGGCAATTTGGAGCTGGTGGAAGAGCTGCCGGCCATAATCGCCAACGGCGGCGAGGGCATAGGTCTGTACAGAACCGAATTTTTGTATCTGACCAGACCGGAACTGCCGTCGGAAGAGGAGCTGTTTGAAGTCTACCGCCGGGTTGTGGCCTCGGCCGCGCCCAGGCCGGTGACCATCAGAACTTTAGATTTGGGGGCAGATAAAATCTTAGCGGTCAGCAACACCGAAGGGGCCCGCCAGAATCAGGCTTTAGGCCTCAGGGCCATCCGTTTCTGCCTTAAAAATATTGATATTTTTAAAACACAGCTGCGGGCCGTATACAGAGCTTCGGTCCACGGTAAAGTCAGTCTCATGCTGCCCATGATCTCCAGCCTTGATGAGGTCAGGCAGACTAAAGAGCTGATCCAGGAGACCCGGGCCGAACTTCAGGCCGAAGGCCGGAGACTGTCCGATGACGTCCCGGTGGGCATAATGGTCGAAGTGCCGTCGGCGGTCGTTTTAATTGATGAACTGGCCCGAGAGGCCGACTTTCTGTCAATCGGGACCAATGATTTAATCCAGTACACCCTGGCTCTGGACCGGGGCAATCCCGAAGTCTCCGATCTCTATCAGCCCTTCCATCCTTCCATCCTCCGCATGATCAAAAGGGTCATTGAGGCCGGCCAGAACGCCGGAATTACGGTCTCGGTCTGCGGCGATATGGCCGCCGGCCCCTTAAGCGCACCTCTGCTGGTTGGATTCGGGGCCGATCTGCTGTCCATGCCCTTCAGCACCATTCCGATCATTAAAAGGCTCCTTCGGATGTCTTTCTACGAAGAAATGAAGGAAATAGCCGACGAGGTGCTTTTGGCCAAAACTGCCGGCGAAGTCATGAATTTTGTTAACTCCAACATCCAGAAAAAGCATTCGGAATTTTTCCGGGGCCTTCTCAGGATGGCGTCTTAAGCAAAAAGACTGTTTTTTTTAAAGTGCATTCTCCGATCGGATTCAGGCAAGAATGATGAATGTTGGAATGTTTGACAAATTGATTCCTTAGCAGTAGGATACTAAAAAATAAAATACAGCGTAGTAAATTTTGAGCGACAATTTATCTTTCTAATATATTCTATTTATGTTTTTTTTCTGATAATTTTTTTAACTAGGCTTTTCGAAAGAGTTTGTCAGATGAATTTAATACAGTTTGCAGAAAAAGTTCTTAAAGCTGAAAAAAGGCCTTTAACCGCATTAGAAATCTGGGAAATTGGATATCAGAAAGGTTATGTTAAACAGTTAAAATCCTATGGAAAAACTCCCTGGAGTTCTATTGGAGCAAGAATCTATGTGGAATTGAGAGATAAAGATGATACTGTTTTTGTGAAGATGGACACAAAACCGGTCACTTTTTATGTGAAAAATCTTTCACAAAAGAATGATATTTCTAAACCTCAAAAAGAGGAAAAGAATAATTATTTAGAGAGAGAAAATTTATACCATGAAAGAGATTTGCATAAATTTCTTACATATTATGTTTTTACATATAATAGCATATATACAAAAACTATTTTCCACGAATCTTCATCAAAAAAGAAGTTTTCACAGTGGCTCCATCCTGATATCGTAGGTGTTTTCTATCCGTTTGAGCAATGGGAGCCTGAAATAAGAGAAATTTCTAATGATTTAGGGACTTTATCTATAAAATTATTCTCTTTTGAGTTAAAAAGGGAATTAAATTTAAGTAATTTAAGAGAATCATATTTTTAAGCAGTCTCAAATTCATCATGGGCGAATGAAGGTTATCTAGTTACGGCTGAAATTGATCCTAGTGATGAATTTATGGACGAAATAAAACGTCTATCAAACTCATTTGGTATTGGTATTATAAAATTGGATATAGGAGACCCGGATTATTCTGAAATAATATATCCTGCAAGCAAAAAAGAACTCCTTGATATTGATACAATGAATAAAATAACTAAAATAAATCCTGATTTTAGATCTTTTTTGAAAAGAATTATTATAGATCTTAATTCTAAAGAAATAAGAAAAGAAAAATATGATAAGATTTTCACCCTTGATGAATTAATATAAATATAAAATTATATTTTCACTTTTTAACGTGAATCAGACTATGTATTGTGTTTTTCGGTATTTTCACTGTCCGTATATTTGGTGCACCAAGCCGTAGCGGTGATGTATGAAATGAATTTAGAGTGTTTTTTTCTGTTAAACTGAAGTCAGTCAAAAATTTTTCTCAATGAGACTAACAGCCAATAGTCGGTCTCAGTCATTTTTCCTGCCAGAATCTGGAATGTCAGCTATTTAATAAAATTGGTTCTGGGAATGCAGCTGTCGCGATCGCTATTGGCCAAAACAACTAACTTTACTCTATTGTATCCTAAAATCCCGAAAAAATTTATAACCTATTTTCCCGGTTTGACGGCCTCGCGAAAAATCCCTCTTTTTGAAAAGTACATTTATAACTATTTGATATCATTATTTTTTTTGAATTCGTCTTCTGGAAAAAAGAGGTTATTGCGAAGGCATCCGGTTCGGCGCAGAGATATCAAATATCTTAAAAATTTCCTTCTGGGCTGCTGTTAATTCATTTATAAAATTATTATGTTTCATTGACTTCATAACAATAGTATTTAACTTTTTTAATAACTATCTTAATGTATACATACTATATAAATCGTTATATTGCATAATTTTTTTATATAATACAGAATAATGTGGACAACAAAAGAAATAAATAATTTTGAATCCATTTTTTAAGGCTCTGTACCCTAATTCTTCGTGTTTCAAGACGTTCTTTTAATTGCACAAAACATTTTTTAAAAACAGCATTTAAATATTAATTATATTTGAAGGGTGTTATACACCTAGTTAGTTAAAGCAATTAACCAACTATATATTTTATTTCATCATTAATTCATTTAAAATTAATTTTAATATATCATTTATATAGTAAATAATCGTTTTCAGGAATTATTAAATATTTTTTATGTCATTGAAATATTTTTTAGAAATTTTTCTTAGCTTTACTATTTCTAAAAGGCTATAAAACTTCTTTATAAGTTTATCTTTATCGATAATATATATATTGGTTATAATAAACAAACAAATCTAATATATAATCTTGGTTCGGCTGAAGTGTTTAGGAAGCGCCCTGCGGTCCAACCGCACGCCGTAATGGATATGGATGGCAATTATTCTCAAACTATATCTTTATCTTTATCAGAAGGGGCGGCATGGATCAGAAATTTACGCGAAGAGTTATTCCCTGAAGCTCAACAAATATTGGATTTTTATCATTTATCTGAAAATATTTCAAATTTTGATAAAAATGCATTTAATTTTGATAAATTTAAGTATATGCCGTGGGCCAGATTAAGTAATTGAATTACTTATAAAAAGTAAATATAAAGAAGCATTAAGTATTATTACTAAGCTTGATACAAAAAATCAAGCGAAAAGTAAATTTAAACTATATTATTATATTGTAAATAATATAAATAACATTGATTATGCTGCTTACGTAGCTAAAGGGTGCCGTATTGTCAGCGGGGCCACCGAAAGCGCCAACAAAACAGTACTCCGGTCTCGCCTTAAACAAGCTGGGATGAGGTAGAATGCAGAATCCGCCCAAAACATAGTTTTATTGATGTCTAAAGCGAAAAGCGGCCTTTGGGAAAGAGACGTTGTGGATCCTGTTCTCCGCATTTATCAAAAAAAGAGGGCCGAAGGAGTCATAGGTCACTTATTAGGACCTAATCCTTGGCAATGAAACCATAGATTTTGAATATCAGACAAGGCATTCAAAAAAATAAAATTTTTAGGTACACCTTTTAAAATCGGGGTTTAGAAGACTCTCTGTCGCTAAGATTTAATCCTTGTCTCACCTCTTCCTGACTCCTAAGCAGGTTTTTTTTCAAAGAACTCTTTCAACACTGGTATATCTTCAATAACTGTCTTCAAAATATCTTGACATCAAGAGCCATATACATACCGATGAGCGAAAATATTTCGCATTTCTTTCAAGTTTTTCCATGGAATTTCAGAATGTTTCGACTTAAAATCATCTGTGAAATGGCGTGCCAATTCTCCAATTTGAAAAACACTCAATGAAATTGATTCTGTAAATAATTTACTTTAAAAACTTCAAAATCATTACTAAAAAATTACGTATCCCAATTATTTTATCGTAATAATTAATAATATGTTCTAAAATATTAATGTTTCTAATGTTGTTCAAATATCATTACCTCATTTTTAGAGATACTCTCCAAAAACTTATCATCTATTTGCCCCGTAGTTAAAACATCAATGCGTTTTGCCAAAACCTCCTTTAAATCACCATAAAAACAGGCGAACAGAAAATAACCGCCAATATCGCCCCAATCTACTAGAAAATCAATATCGCTTTTTGAAGAGGCTTCACCGCGAGCGTAAGAGCCAAAAATCCACACACGACCCACGCCGTATTGTTTAGCAATTGGGGAGACAAGATCTTGAATTTCATCAATGGTATAAATTTTTTTTCACAATAAACAATTGCCTCCATCGTTGTTTCAAGTTAGCCAAAAAATTCTCAAACTGACATCCTCGAAAAAAGACACTTACTTATGGCATCGAAATTCTTATGGCTGCTGACAATTATTGAAAGATTCCGTAGCACCACAAAGACTGTCTTGAGCATCCAGCCAGTCAGCGAAAATAAAAAAAATAACTGTAATCTGTTTTAAAATTTCAAAGGCGGTTCAGAAGGCCGGAAACGGATTTCCAAAAATTAACTGACTGATTTAACTACGTTTCTTCGGATGAAATTACTAGGGTTTGGCAAATGACTCTTTCCTTAGGAACCGTTAAATAATTACTTGCGAAAACAGCCTTTTCTGAGACCGCTTATACCAGGGAGTAATGAGACTCTAAAGTAACCCAATAATATTTTTATACTGTTTAATAAAAATTA
>JAISEL010000028.1 GCA_031264185.1 Deltaproteobacteria bacterium | reverse complement strand
CGGAACCGAAATTGTTCATCCCAGCTCTCTTAACAGCGAAGGATTGGACGGGAAAGAAAAAGACCGCCTCAGGGCAGGATGCCGCCGCCGAAGTTCTGTTGAGCCTGTAATTGGCCATTTAAAATATGATCACAGAATGGGTGTTAATTTTCTTCGCGGTAAACTTGGCGATCTCACAAATCCTGTTCTTGCTGCTGTAGGGTTTAACCTGAAAAAGTATGCCCTGCAAGTCCTTGATGCAATTGTAAAGCCATTCAAAAAAGACGGAAAAAAAGCGAAGAATAAAGAGAAGACTGCCCGGCACTCCTTTCCGGGCAGCTGATTGTTATGGAGACTGTCCCGCAAGCGCCTAACTTTTCATCTCCCTCCGAATTTGAGGTTTTCGCGCAGCAACAGGCTGTCAAGGGGAGCCTCTGTCCAAATTTTACCAAAATACCTCAAAATTCATATTACAACTAAAGATTCAGATTTTAAAAACATAATCATATATAATTAGCTGAAATTAATTTTATTATAAACTTTATTTGCTTAAAAAGACATTTAATTGGTATGAATAGCATTTTAAAGTTTGATAAAACAATATTATAAGGCATTAAAAATTAATTTTATACCTAATTAATATCAAAAATAATTAAATTATATTGCGGTGAGAAAAATTTTTGACTCGTCCTAAAAGTTTTTCAGGGACGACTAACTATAATTATCGCTTTTGTTTAAAATTTAAGGATTCGCGGCAGCAGACAAAAAGTACGTTTTTTAAAAAAGTGCATTTATAGCTATTTGATATCATTTTCTTTTTTGAACTTGACTTCCGGAAACAGGAGGTTTTTGCGAAGGCACCAATAGAGACTTACGTTTGCAGAGAGACTGACCCGAAAATCCGGGACAAGCCTCCGGATGCACCCAAAAGAGGATCAAATATCTATGGGCGTATCCTCCAACCCTCCAACCATCAGGGCATTCCGTAATTTGGTCTTTTGTAAGCCTGCCAGTCTGTCATCAAGCAGCAAATCTTATGACTTTTTCTCCCCTTAATAATTGGTCAGTGATCTTCAGGACCGCCTGCAGGCGCCTTTCAGCCCTATAGGCCGAGGAAGACTGCCCTCAGGGCCCACTTATTCCAGGAGCTGTCAGCCGCCGGCAGGGTGTATGATACCCCCGCAGCCGGGTTTAAGCCGCAATTTTCATCATCGGAGGTTTGGCTAATCCGAACGGTATGCAATGAGTCTTGTGCTTCAGCTCGCTTTAGTGCAGCGCCAGACTGCTTTTTGAGATTTCCCTTCAATCTGGCGGTAAAGGCAGGGTCGCAGGATATTCCCCGAAGCTGTCATGGCAGAGGCAGGGCCGTCAGAGGTCAGCGGCGAAGGCAGAGAGGCCAGATTGTTTTAGCCTGACTACGCTTGGCCGAACTGTCAGTCATGACCCAGATCGTGACCGGCCTGATTTTATGGACAGCATAAGTGAGGCCCAGCTCAAACGGCTGAATTGAGGACCTGGTTTTATGGTACCTAAAGCCCTTATCCTGCCTGAACAAAAAGAAAAAAAGCTGTTCTCGGTGGGCCCTCCTGTAAGATAGAAGCAGTGGTTTTTTTTGACAGCAATCCTCAGACCCCATAAAGTGGTGGCCAGGAATTCAAATCGCCGTTTTTGACGGTTGAGGGGCAGATATTATCAAAGAGTTGCGAAGACTGGCTTAGTTTTTTGAAATTTTATTGGTCGGCTGTGACGTTAAGTATCTGTCATTCCGGCCAGTTAGGCGTTTTACGGATAAGACAATTAGAGTACATGCATTTTGCTGCATTATTGCCTTATTCCAGGTGGTTTACTGCGCCTTGAAATGGATAAACTTGCCATCAAGATGAGCATTAATGCCATTGTAAAGAAGTTGAGCGAAGCTAAACAGGTGCTTAATTTTTATATAAACGACCCTAAAAAATAATCCGACAGCTACGGCTTTTTCCCATTTTAGGGTGGTCCAGAACGTTCAGGCCATTAATGTTAGTGAACTTTGGACAGGGCACAAAATGGAAGTCTAGGAAGCCGGCCTGCCTGTTTTTTGGGGGAACGCCGACTATGGAGGCTGGTGAGCAAAGTGGCTCTACAGCTGTGGGCAAAGATTAGAGTTAGGGCGATTTTTTAGTACTCAGTTTCGGTTAAGCCCCCTCTTTTTCCGTCGAGGTAATGGTGGTAGCCTGTGCTTATAGGTCACTCTACTTATTAAAGCATACCTAATTACTTATTCTTTAATTTTCACTCATTATAATACTAAAAAACTAATATTTACAGCATTTGAACCTTATAAGTAGGCAAATTTTAATTAGTTGGGTTTTAAAATATCTATAATATTGTTAATTTGGCTTATGAGGCTAATAATTAACGTTCGCTATAGGGGCTATTTTTTGGTATTAGACAACTGAAATCATAGGGACCTTAAAATTTAAATTATATTTCTTTAGTTACTAAACTAAAGGCCGGGGCCAAAGAAGCGGTCCTCTGTTCCAGGGAAATTAAAATGGTATAAAAAAATGATATTTTGGGAAAAATTTGTTATTCTCATTCGGGAATTTGGTCGGAACTTTGGGGCAGTCATTGACTTTTACTTGGGTCTAAAGCCCCTTGGAATATTTAGAAGCTGTTAAACTATGCTCAAAGAACTTTTTCGACAGGCTTTAGACGATTTTCAGGCAGCGGCTACGGCCAGTCTGACCCAGATCGATCTTTTAGTGGCCACCGGCCGGATGATGGCTCAGAGTTTAACCGACGGCGGGGTCATTTATATCTGCGGCAATGGCGGTAGCGCGGCTGAGTCCCAGCATTTGGCGGCTGAACTGGTAGGACGGTTTTTAATGAAAAGGCCCGGACTGGCGGCCATTGCTCTGACCGCCGATACCTCCAAACTGACCGCCATAGGTAATGATTACGGCTATGAAGAGGTCTTTGCCCGGCAGCTTGAGGCTCTGGGCCGACCGGGCGATGTTTTGTGGGTCTTATCGACCAGCGGTAAATCGCCCAATGTCTTAAAAGCCTTGCAGACAGCTAAAAGCAAGGGCTTAAAGACCGTTTTTATGTGCGGTCCGAAAGTTATGGATCCCATGGCGGCCGATTATATTATTCCCGCCCCAGGAGCCACCACCCCCAGAGTTCAGGAGATGCACCTCTTTTACGGTCATTTTTTATGCCAGATAGTTGAGCGGCTGATTTTCGCCGGCCCGGAGAAATCAATGTGACCGTTTCTCTGCCGGAACTGGACCTGGAAAAAATAAGGCTCAGTTCTTTATTTAAGCGCCATTCCAAAGTTAGCCGGGCTGATTTTGCCAAACCCCTAAAAAGCGGCTTAAGTTTTTGGGATTTTAGCCGGAATCTGCCTAATATTCTGGCGGCCGGGGATTTAAAACAAGCCGCTTTGATGGTGGCTGAGGCCAAAAATGCCGGCCAGACCATCATGCTGGCCATGAGCGGGCATCCAATAAAAGTGGGACTGGGGCCTTTAATCATTGAGCTGATGGAAATAGGTCTGATTGATTGTTTGTCAGCCAACGGCTCGGTTATGGTCCATGACAGTGAGATTGCCTTAGCCGGAGTGACCAGCGAGGATGTGGCCGAAAGCTTAAAAGACGGCGATTTTGGGGTAACCGGTGAAACGGGAGCTTTAATTAACAAAGCCGCCAGAATAGCCTCCGATTCCGGGCTGGGATTAGGCCACAGTCTGGGCGGTCTTTTGAACGAACTGGCTCCGCCCCACGGAAATTTAAGCGTTCTGGCTGCGGCCCACAGACTAAGTATCCCGGCTACTATTCATGTGGCTTTGGGAACTGACGTCTATCATATTCATCCCGACCGGGACGGAGGGCAGCTGGGGCGGGCTTCCATGACTGATTTTCAGACTTTTTGCCAAATGACGGCCACCCTTTCCGGAGGGGTTTTTATTAATTTAGGTTCAGCCGTCATCATGCCCGAGGTCTTTTTAAAAGCCCTGACCTTAGTCCGAAATTTAGGTTTTCCGGTCAAAAATCCGTTAACCATTAATTTGGATTTTATTTACCAGTACCGCTCCAGGGTTAATGTGGTCGAACGGCCTACCGGTCAGGGAGGCCGGGGCTTTTATTTTATCGGCCATCATGAGATCATGTTTCCAATGCTGATGGGCCTGGTTTTGGAGAACTTAGACCGGCTGTAAACCTATGGACAGGCAGCATTTTAGGGCTGCCGGTAGGATGAGGCGTTTAGGTGTTACTGAAAAAGAGGGCGGACATAGGCTTTGGGCTGGGGTGTTGGCTTCTGACCGGTCTTGGACTGATATTATTTCTGGGGCCATGGGGAGCGGAACTCCCGGCTCAGACCAAACATTTAAGCTCCCAGAGTTTAGCTCATCTGTATGAAAAAATGTCCCAGGAACCGCAGTTACTTGAGACGGATATCAAGATATACTTGGCCAGTCTGCCGGTTATTATGGAACTGGAAAATAATTCCGGCCAGTTAGGTCCGGCCTTAGCGGCTACCGGCTGGACAGAAAACCGCTTAATTTACGCAGTCACCAAGATTCAAATAGGGCTTTTGAAACTTTTTGATCCGGCTAATGAAAACTTAAAGTCACTGCCGGATTTTGTTCAGCCCTTGCCTTCGGAAATGACTCTTCTGGACGGCCACCGAGACGAATTCAACAGAGCTTACACCAGGCAATTGAATCCGATTCGGGGCCGGAAGTAGGTTTGGAAGGCTAAAGAGTATATTTTCTTAGAAACGGATAGGTTTTCTCGGTCTTGGGTCTTTCCGACTTCTGACAAAAGTCCGGGAAAGAAGTTTTTTGGGACAAAAATGTTTTTGGACATATAGCGGGGAAAATTTTTATGAAACTTGAGCCTGGCATTTTCTTGTTTTCGGCTTTTTTGAGTTTACTGCTTTTCGGGGGAGGCTTGATGGCCCAGAATACCATCGCCCCTCAGGTGCAAAGCCAGACGGCTCAGAGTCCGGCCACTTTAAGTTCTCCGTCTTCATCCGGCGGAGGTCTGGTCACCATGTCCTCGGTGGCGCCCATTGTCGATAAGGCCCAGGCGGCGGTCGTCAATATCTTGACCACCAAGACCGTCGCTCGCCGGGGTCCGGGTGATCTTTTCGGATTCGGCCCCAATATGCCCCAGCTCGATCCCAGGCAACCTATGAATCCGGAGGATATGTTTGATTTTTTCTTCAACAATCCCCAGTCGCCTTTCCGTCAGGGTCCGCCGCCTCGGTCCTTTAAAGAAAAGGCACAGGGTTCGGGCTTTATCTATGATGCCGAAGGCTATATCGTAACAAACAATCATGTGGTGGAAGAGGCTGAGGAGATAAAAGTTACCCTAGACGACGGCCGGGAAATTGAGGCCAAAGTGGTCGGACGGGATCCAAAAACGGATCTGGCTTTGATCAAGCTGGTTACGGAAGGCCGGTATCCATTCCTTACTTTAGGCAATTCCGATGCCTTAAAGATCGGCGACTGGCTGGTGGCTATTGGCAATCCCTTCGGCCTTGACCATACGGTCACCGCCGGTATCCTGTCTGCTCGGGGCCGGGCCATCGGAGCCGGACCGTATGATGATTTTTTGCAGACCGACGCCTCCATTAATCCCGGTAATTCCGGGGGCCCGTTGTTAAATTTAGACGGGGAAGTAGTGGGCATAAACACCATGATTACTTCCCAGGGCACGGGCATAGGTTTTGCCATTCCCTCTAAAATGGTAGTAAAAATTATCGCTCAACTCAAAACCAAAGGGTTTGTCGAGCGGGGCAAGATTGGGGTATATATTCAGCCAGTCACTCAGGACATGGCCAAAACTCTGGGCTTGGACGAAGCTAAAGGAGCTTTGGTCAGCGACATTGTGCCCGATTCGCCGGCCGAAAAAAGCGGAATTAAACACGGCGATGTGGTGGTGGAGTTTGACGGCCAGCCCATTGGCCAGTTTAGTGAGTTAACTGCCATTGTAGCCGACACACCGGTCGGCAAGGTGGTCAGTCTGGTGGTCGTCAGGGCCAAAAAAAGAACTCCCTTGAAACTGACAGTGGCTTTACTGGAAGACGATACCTTGGCCATCTCAGGTACCTCGGAAGCTTCCATCGATCTGGGTCTGACCTTGAGGCCTCTGACGCCGGAGAAAGCCAAAGAACTGGGTATTGATTCCAAAGGGCTGGTGGTGGAGAAGGTTGAGCCGACTTCTATGGGGGCCGACAGCGGGATTAGGGTCAGTGACATAATTCTGGAAGTTGACCGGCGTCCGGTTGACTCTATCCAGGACTATGTGGATATATTAAAAGCCCATAACCAGGAAGAAGCCCTTCTTCTGTGGGTTAGGAGAGATAAGCTGACCATCTACGTTTCGGTGCCTTTGAAATAGGTAAAATAAGACTGATTTTAGGTTCAATGCTGCAGCTAAAAGCCGGATCTGTCATGAGCAGTTCCGGCTTTTAAATTTTATCCGGCCAAAATAGTCCAAAAAGCCGGTTTGCATTGAATAAATTTTTTTATTATTACCTCGGCGGATTATTATGATAATCTATTTCTTTATTGATTTTACCTTATGGTGATTTGTTTGTATCAAAATTATCCGCCGGAGTAATATCAATGAAAGGAAATTAACATACCACAGCTGTTCTGGAAATTGTTTCAGGGCTGTTTCAACAGCCTGGCCAAAATCCTGACTTCATGGAACAGAAATTTTAGTACTCAAGCCGTAGCTATGGGTATAATACGTCAGTACTTAAGCTCATAAGGCAGAATTTAATCAGGATTTATTGCCCAGGCGGCCTTAGTTAACTTGAAAAGGAGAGGCTCATGAGTGATATAAAAGAATTGCCGGAATGGATAGCCGATTCTTAGGAAATTCGCCTGGGTAACTATGTTTATGCCGACACAAGACCGAGCTTTTGTACCAATTGGCCAAGACCAAAATGCCTTATTTCCTTTTCCGGCCATGCTTGTTCGGCAGGTCTCCCTGGTTATTACCTAGGCGGATAATTATTATAAAAGAGTTTCTCCTTTGTTTTTTCAGTCTTTAGCATACTCAAAAACTTATGCAGTTTCTATAATCTATTTGTAATATGGTTAAAAAATTATTATACCGTGATCATATATAAATAATAAGGAGTATTTGATCTATCATAATTATCCGCCGGGTTAATAGCTCCTTACCTTAAAGGCTGTCTTAAAAGGCAGAAGGGAGCTGTTCTAAGGACTTTGGATCCATGACCGCTCCAATTATTAGGACGCCCAATCCGGTCATTAATGTGAACCTTAACACTGTCAGCGCTTCCAGCATCGACAAGTTAGAGGGTTCTTTGATTAGCAAACTGAAGATTGTAGCCGAAAATGAGAATATTACAATCGGCAGGAACCAACCATCCGATTATTTTGAGGCTCTGATCAATAAACTTTACGGTAAATACGGCCGGCAAGTTGCGGCATTAGTCGACGAGTACGACGCCCCCATCCTGTCTAAACTCACTGAGACAGACCTGGCCGATCAAATTCGGGAGACCCTCGGAAAATTCCACAGTGTCATGAAATCAGCCGAAGAGCATCGCAGCTTTACCTTCATCACCGGGGTGGCCAGATTTACGAAAGCGTCCGTCTTTTCCTCCCTGAATAATCTGAGAGACCCGACCCTGGATGCCAGGTACGCTTCCATCTGCGGCTTCATCTTGGAGGAATTCGATTCCCTGTTCGCCGATCGGCTGCCGCTGGCTCCGGATGAGGCCGAATCCAACGGCGATCTGAAGCGGAACGCCACTGAAGAGGATTTGATAAACAAAAAATCCTTGACTGGTACAACGGCTGTACCTGGGGCGGGAAGCCCTGTGTTTTAAACCCCTGGTCGGTTCTTAAGCATTTTGACACTTTGGGATTTTCGGAACACTGGTTCGCTTCCGGCGGCGCCTCTTTTTTAGCCGGCCTCATCAAAGAGCGCAAAATTAATCCGGCCTCCTTCAACAGCCGCGATTTCCTCACGGACAGCTTAAACGCCATAGATGTCGGCGCCGGCTGCAGCCCCAAAACTTTGCTGTTCCAGGCCGGCTGTCTGACCGTCGGCCGGACTGAGAAAAAAGGAAGCGGGAAAAAAGTTTTACCTGCGTTCCCCCAATCTGGACGCAGAAGAGCGGCATGGCCGGTCTTTGGCTGTTCCTGGACAGTCATACCACAGACAACCTTTTGCTGATGAAACAACAGGCCAGGGCTGTGCTGGAAGCGCTTATCAGGAAGAAAGCCGGTGATTTCCAAAACGCTTTCAGGATCCTCCTGGCCGCCGCCCTCTGGGAGCTGAAACTCGGCTGTGAGGCCTATTTCAATACGGTTTTTCTTCTGGCCGTGGATATGGCCGGTCAGACTTGGGACTGCCAGGGTTCGGTCGGGGACGGCCGGTTCAATTGTGTTAATCTGAAGACAAGGGACGGCAATGATTACATCGTTGAGATGGAGCTTGTCAGGAGGAAGGAGAAAGGCCGGGCGCTTGCGCCGGAAGAAATCCGGCTGAAAAAGGAAGAGGCGGTCCGGGAGGCCATGACCCGGACAGAGGAAAATAATATGCCCTGAAATTTCAGGGCCGGGGTAATAAAATTTTTAAGACAGCTCTGGCTGTCGCCGGCCGCAGTGATGTCCTGATCGTTTTTGAGGAAACGGAAAACTGGACCCTGGAGTTAGATCCGAGCGAAAATTTCTATGGTGTGCCTGAAGTTTAAACTGCGGGACTCAGGATGGAACTTTAAAATATGGAGGCAGATGTACAAGAAATGAAAAATGAGATTTTTGGGGACCTCAACAGGCGAAGAAATATGACCATTGGCCGTTTTCATGAACGGTCTTTGGGGACTTGGCGATAAAATATATTTTCTCCTGTTTGTTAAAATGAACAGATAAAGTCTCATTTAAGCGAAAAAAGGGCAGATTGCTCCGCCCCATGGATGATTATTTTCCGGCTTGCTTTTTACAGTAACGGAAATCGCAAAAATCAGCCCCTTCCATTAATGTTTTAGTTCTCTTAAGCTCAATATCCGGAGCAAATCCTTCAATAAAGGCCAGATCCCGGTTACAGGAAAGAATAAAGCCCAGTTCTTTAAGTCCTGTTTTCTGGTACATTTCGGCATAAGCGCAGTATGTGACATTGTAGTCAAAGCGGTCTTCCGACTGGTCTAAAACATTTGTCTCCAAAGCCTGGTCGGCTTGCCACCTCGGCTGGAGAGCAATGAATTTTAAAAGACTCCCGCCGCCCATCTTTTGGGCTTCGGTCAGCCCCGACTCTCGGGCTGCTTTTTGGATAGCCAGAGTCATGATTTCTTCAGCCTCCGTCCGTCCATAGCGCTCTTTTAAGACATCAAAGACTGGTCTTATAATTTCCCCTTCAATGCGCCTTTGTTCCAAAAGATTAGTCATAATTTTATAGATCATCCTGCCTGAGCCCTAAAATGAGCCGTTATTGTTCATCAGCCGGCAAGCCGACGGACTGGACGACCACAACGTGATAACCGGTGGGCAGAGGCAACTGGCCTTTTAAAGCGTCAGCTCCGGTCAGTTTGACCACATTGGCCAGTTTTTCCGAAGCGCATAAAAGCCCCACACCCTGAAGAGCTGCTCCCACATGAACTCCGCCCACCGCTCCGTCCTTTTCCGGTACAGCGTAAAGTAAAGTCAGAGGCGCCTGGCCGTATTTATCAGTATGATCTCCTTTTAACTGCAGTTCCAACTTGTTATTGGGGGCGTCATACAACCACACCCCGTTGTCTAAAACCGCATAGACCAGAAGGTCCTGACGGTTATGAGCCGTAGGAATGGTGCGCATACTGCCGGCTTCCCGGTTAACCCCGAAAGCCGTCCAGAGAATCTGGCTAATCTGGGTCTGGGGTAAGGGAGTCCCCAGAACAGAGCGCTCCGAACGGCGGAGATTTAAAGCCTCATTTAAAGGCAGCCCACCGGTTTTGACGGGATTGGGCAAGTTTATGGTCTGGGAAGCGGGTTGGGCCAGCCCAGTAGAATGGAAATAAATCCCGTCCAGAAAGCTAAAACCCAGAACCAGAAAAGCGGTCAAAACAAGAGATTTCACAGCATACTCCATATTCAGGGCCAGCGGCTCCTGATTTTGGTTGGCCAGATTTGAGGCTAAAAAATATTAACAGCCTGCCGACCTGGCCAGAAAATGGTTAGAATGAGTGCGACTGCCTGTAAATACAAGTAATTACTTGTGTTATAGCATGATTAACAAGGACTTGTTTTTAGTTTTACAGAAGCTTTTAGATTTTTAATTTTACCAAAACAGGAGAAGGCGGGCAAATTAATATTTAAAGTTTACTTAACTGAAGACTATAGCCAAGACCGTGCTGGGTTTGGATTGGGTCTGGGGCGCCCATTTTCTGGAATTTTTTCCGGATATGGAGGATGTGGCTGTCAATGGTCCGATCGCTTACTGCCGTTCCCGGATAGACCAGGGTCAGGAGTTCTTCCCGTAAGAAAACTTTTTTGGGCCTTTGGCAAAGAGTCTTTAAAATCTTAAACTCCGTGGCCGTCAGATCTACTTTTATGCTTTGCCAGAGTGTCTCGTAGCTTTCCAAATCCAAAGTCAGTTGGCCATGGGTCAGAATCTGGGTCCCTCGGCCGTTTTTTTCCGGGCCGGGTTTATTTCGCCTTAAAACGGCCTCAACCCTGGCCACCAGTTCCCGGGGACTAAAGGGTTTGGTCACATAATCATCTCCGCCGATGGTCAGGCCTAATACCCTGTCCACTTCCTCGTCTTTGGCCGAAAGAAATATTATCGGTACCTGGGAGGTCAATCTAATCTGCCGGCATACCCAAAGTCCGTCCTGACCGGGCAGACTGATATCCAAAATTATAAGCTCCGGATTTTGGGTTTTAAATTTTTCCAGGGCATGTTCCCCGTCCGAAGCCGTGGTGACTGAAAAGCCGGCTGCTTTTAAGGCAAACTCCACTACCTCGGTTATGTGGGCATCGTCGTCGACTAACAGGATTAATGAACCCATATTATTGGCCATTATTTTCTGGAATAACCGGACGACCCGAAAGGGTAATGAGTCCGATTTCCGGCCAGGCCCAGAGCCTGAACGGCAGACCGGCTGCGGATAAACCGTTGGAGATTATTAAGACAGTTGAGTTTAAATAATAAACCCCTTCGGTATATTCCGAGGCCAGAGTCATCATGTTCCAGCGGCTGTTCCACGGCGTCTGGATTTGGCCGCCGTGGGTGTGCCCGGCTAAAAACAGAGGCACTCCGGCCGAAACGGCTTCCGGCAGTCCTCTGGGCCGATGGGAAATGACTATGACAAAATTTCCGGCCGGAGCCGGCAGTCCCGGTATGGCCGAAAAATTTAAAGGCTCTGCCTGGGGGTCGGCTTTAAAAAAAAGACTTCTGGTCCCCTGATCGTCAATACCGACCAAGGTTAGAGGTTTGTCCCGAATTTGGGCAGCCCGGTTGCGGAGGATATTTAGGCCTAAATTATCAAAGATCCGGGCTTCTTCCTGAGGCCTTAAGGTGAATATGTCATGATTGCCTAAAACCCCGTAAACCCCCAAAGGCACACCAGAAAGACGCTTCAACGGTTCCCGCCAGTCCCTGGCCAGAGCGGCGTTTGTGTCCAGCATATCGCCGGTCACAATGACCAGATCGGGGGAAAGGGCGGCTGTCTGGGCAAGCCTTTGCTCCAGTTCGATCTGATCTGTGCCTAAGCCGTAATGAAAGTCGCTTAAATGAGCTATGGTCAGGCCCTCTAAAGATTCGGGCAGTCCAGGGTAACTTAAGTTGATCCGGCGGACTTCAGCCGGGCGCAACTGGACGCCGTAGCCGTAAAAGACTGTCCCTAAGGTCAGAAACCAGGCCAGGCAAATAACCTGAAAAGCCGTAACCCCGCCCCTGGGAGCCCGAAATAACCTGGGCAGCCCCCGGTGGGAGCGGTAGACCCAGCGCCGCCAGAAAAGGGCCGTAATCCAGATAAAAAAAGATAAAACAAGCCACATCAGGTGGCCAAATTGCCAGGTCAGGGCAGGACGGTAAAAATAGGTCCACAAAACGTGGTCAGGGGGAATAAGTTCTAAAACAAAAATCTGGGCCAGGGCAACGACCGTTACCAGATTGATCAGGAGGTAGACAGTTTTAACGAGGGAGCGGAAAAATATATTCTTCAGACGGCGCTGCCAGATGTACCAGGAGATGATTTGGCCCAGACCCATAACCGACCATAAGATCAGGCGAAAGGTGGTCATATGAGATCCTCATTGGCCGGGCGGTTATAATGGGCTAATAAATATAAGCCGTTCAAAATACCCCACTTTCATTGGCCGCAGCCGGAAACATAAAGGTAAAACAAGCCCCGCTGTCTTCATAGTCATGGGGGTGGTTGGTTACCGAGATTTGGCCGTTGTAGCGTTCAACTATCTTGCGGACAATGGACAGACCCAGACCGGTACCCTGGGATTTGGTGGTAAAGAAGGGATCAAAAACCCTGGCAAAAACTTCCTGAGCAATGCCGGGTCCGGTATCGGTCAATTGGCAGGCCACAAAGCGGGTTTCGTTTTCCCGAACCAGATAGATTCGGATATAAATAATACCTCCTTTGGGAGCCATAGCCTGGAGAGAGTTGTAAATCAGGTTCAAAAAGACGTGGGTCACCTGGCGATCGTCGGCCGAGACCTGGGGCAGGTTTTCCTGAAACTGGCAATCGACAGTTACATTGGATGTTTTAAGTTCGTGCTTAAGAGACGACAGACATTCCCGGGCCAGATCCTCCAGCCTGAACTGACGGATCAGGCCTTTTTCGTCCCGGGAAAAATTTAGAACATTATTCAAAACAGTATTGAGCCGTTCCACTTCCTCCAAAATAACCTGAGGATAGCGGTACAGGGGATCGGTCGGAGGAATCTTTTTAAGTAATCTCTGGGTAAAGCCGCCTATGGAGACCAGAGGGTTTCTTATTTCGTGGGCCAGATGGGAGCCCATTTCCCCCTGAGCGGCCAATTTTTCCGCTTCAATGAGCCGGATACGCACTTGGCTTAAGTTTTGATTGGCGTGCCTTAATTCATCGTAGAGCTGGGTATTTTCAATGGCCAGTCCTGCCTGGTTAGCCAGCATGGTCAGATCTCTCAAGCACTCTCTGGTCAGAGGCTCGCCGGAGACAGAGCGATCCACAGCGATAACGCCCACTTCCCGGCCTTTGGCCAGCATGGGCACGGCGGCGTAGGCCCTGAGGCCAAAATCCATTAAGTCCAAATCATCGGAAGTGTCTAAGGCCCGAAAGCCCAGCAGGGGAATTTTTTCCACAATGACCCGGGCTAAAATGCGATTGGAGGCGGATCTGACAGGAATGGATAAATTCATGGCCCGGCCTTTTTCCAGCATCAAAGCCGCCTCTTCCTGGGAAGGATTGTGGAGGAGCTGGGAAAAAGGCGTAGCCATTTCCTGTTGGGAATGGTTGGTCGGGGTCCAGTAGGAAGAGCTTTCCAGGACCGGTTCCTGGTCCGACTCCCGGACTAAAAGTATCAGGACCTTGTCAAAGCCCAGACCCTGTCTGACGGTCAGAGCCTGATTAATTATCCAGATGAGTTCGTCGTAGCGGACCGTAGTCATCATGGCGCTGGAGACATCGTAGAGGTTGGATAGATTGCGGACCATGTTTTCGTTGGAGCGGGCCAGGCTTTCCACGTCCTTAAAGGTCAGGGCGTTTTCCACCACTCCGGAGATCATGCTGTTCATGGCCTTGAGTAATTCCAGATCTTCCCGGTCGAATAACTGGGGGGTGACCGGAATGCCGCCCCGGTGGCCGCCCAATTTATTAAATAAAGAAATACTGCCCCGGTGGCGTCCCTGGAACATAAGAGGATCGCTTATGATGGTGTTATTTCTTTCTTTGCCGGTTAAATCCATGGCTTTGGGATCATCCCGCAAATAACCCATGAAAAGCTCTTCCCGGTGGATGGAAGCGGCAATGGGAGGGGGAAGGGTCTGGCCTTCCTGGAAACGAATAAAATTATAAGTCGGCGGCACAACTCCGTAAATGGAGGCAAATAAAAGTTTTTCTCCCGAACCGTCTAAAACGTTTAAAGAGCATCCGTCAGCCAGAAAAACCCCGGCCGCGATTTTAGGGATCATGGTCATGACTTTGTCAACTTCAATGGTCGTTGACAATGTCCGTCCCAGATCACTTAGGACATTTAAAACGCTTAATCTTTTCCGGATATCTGTGGCCAGCTGATTGTTTTTAATGGCCAAAGCCAGCTGGTTGGCTACAGATTCCACTATCTGGCCATAAGTACTGCTGCTTAAATCGACCGGGCGGCGGTTTAAAGTCATCAGTACGCCGTAGCAGGTTTTATCGTCCACCACCGGAATAACGGCTAAACTTGGCAGAAAATCGGTCAGATAAGAGAGCCAGACCTCGGGCAGGTTATTGAGATCATAAGGATCGGCCAACAGAGACTGACGGGAGACAATGGCTTTTTCTAAAAAAGTATCGGCCAAGGGGATGGCCAGAGTCGGGGCAATGGGTTCTTCGGAAGAATTATGGACACTTAAACAGCGTTTTTCCCTGTGCAGGTAAAAAAGCAGACTTTTGTCCAGCCCCAGTTCCCAGGAAAGTAAGCCCAAAAAGTTTCCGACTTTTGACTCAAACTGAATATTGGAATTGGCCAGGCGGATAAGTTTGGCCAAAAAGGCGGCTACATCGCTTGCCGGTCCAGAGGTGGGCACTTAACGAACCTGCCTGGAGGCAAGATCTAAGGCCTGCTGATAAATGGCGGCATAGGAAGAGGCGGCCCGTTCCCAGGAAAAATCGGCGATCATGCCTCTGAGCATTAAAGCCCGCCATTTGCCGGTCTGCCGAAAAACCTCAATGGCTTTTGATAACGTACCCACCAGATCTTCTGGCGTATATTGCTGAAACTTGTAACCCGTACTCTGCTCAGGACTGGCTAAAACGTCCAGAACCGTATCGTCCAAGCCGCCAGTGGCCCGCACAACCGGCACCGTACCATACTTTAGCGCGTACATTTGCTCTAAACCGCAGGGTTCAAAGCGGGAAGGGGCTAAGAAAATGTCAGCTCCGGCCATGATATGGTGGGTTAGAGCCGGATCGTAGGCCAGTTTAAGACCAACCCGGCCGGGATTGGCCAGAGCGGTTTCTTTTAAGAAGGAAATATACTGATCTTCACCAGTGCCCATAAAAACCAGGTTCATGGGCATGTTCAATAATGACGGCATGGCCCGGGCGATGAGATCAAAACCCTTGCGGCTTAAAAGCCGGCTGACCATAGCCACAATTGGATCGGGCCCCGGTTCCAAGCCGAATAAGGAGATTAAATTCTGGCGGCAGATTTTTTTGCCGGTTAAATCGCTGGGTTCGTAATTTGCTGCAATAAATTTATCTTTCAGGGGATCCCAAAGACTGTAGTCCACGCCGTTTAAAACACTGCGGAGGCAATCTTGCCTTTCTTTTAAAACGCCTTCCAGGCCGTGGCCGAATTCCTGACCCAAAGTCTCCCGGGCGTATTTGTGGCTAACGGTGGTAATACTGTCCGCACCTAATAAGCCAGCTTTGGTTAAATTCAGCTGCCCGTGAAATTCCAGACCCCGAAAGTTAAAAAGGCTCCAGTCCAAACCGGTCATGGTGAAATCATAATAGGGAAAAGTGCCTTGATTGGCCAGATTATGGAAAGTAAAAACAGTGCCTGTGTTATTAAGTTTGGGATCCGAAAAATGAGCCAGTTTAATGAACATGGGCACTAAACCGGTCGGCCAGTCGTGGGAGTGGATAATGGTGGGCACCCTGGGGTCAATTAAATCTAAAATCAAAGAAAAGCAGGCTTTGGAAAAGAAAATAAATCTTTCGGCATTGTCGTCGTAATCGCCAAACTCATTACCGTAAATACCAGGACGGGAAAAAAGATCGTCGCAGCCGACCAGAATTAAGCGGTGAGACTCAACATCTAAGGAATAGTACTGGGCCAGCCGGTTACTTATGGAGAGGTCTACACGCCGGTCATATTCTGGGAGGTAAGAAATGGGGAATTTATCGTCACCTTGGTACTTGGGGACCAAAACCGTGACTTCATGTCCCAAAGAAGAAAGAGCTCTGGGCAGATGGTAGGATATGTCACCCAGACCTCCGGCTCGGGAACAGGGCATGGCTTCAGGCGTAACAAAAAAAACCCGCATAATATCTCTTTTAAAGGAGAGAAGTGGATAGGGACTTTTAAAAAGGACTTAAATCTCCTAAAGCAATAAAGGTCGACGACTTCAACCCAACACGCGTGGTGCGATATAGCCGTTTTCTTCGTGGATAAAGTCAACAATGGTTTTTAGCGTACTTTCAACTTCATTGGCGTCTATTTGACAGGTGGCCACCGCTTCATGTCCGCCGCCTCCGAAATGGAGAGCTATACTGCCCAGATTGGCCTGGCTGTCGCGGTTGATGATACTGTTGCCCATGGCCATAGCCACGCTGTCGCCGTCTCTGGCCCAGGTCAGGTGGATACTGACTTTGCAGTCAGGAAACATGGTGTAGGGAAGAAAACGGTTGCCGGGATAGATGACGTCCTGCTGACGGAAGTCAATGATTAGAACCTGACCCATCAGAGTTGAGCAGGACTGGATCATGTTGGCGTACAGGGGAGCCTGATTAAAATAAAAAGTCGATCTTTCCTGGACATCGGGTTCGTTTAAGATTTGTTCGGCTGTTTTAGTCCGGCACATTTCAATTAGAACTTCCATGAGCTGGTAGTTGGAAATCCGGAAATCATGAAATCGGCCCAGACCGGTTCGGGGATCCATTAAAAAGCCCAGTAGAATCCAGCCGGTGGGATACTCTATTTCTTTGACCGAGAGGTTGGCGCTGTCTACTTTGTCCACCGCCTCCATCATGGGATCCCAGTGGGAAGAGTAGCGGGAGGCGCCGCCTAAAAAGTCGTATATGACTCGGGCGCAGGAAGGGGCGATTCTGGACATGCCCCTGTATGAAATGGAACCCAGGCGTTCGCCTTCGCTGGTGTGGTGGTCAAACCACATGCCTGCTCCTGTGGCGTAAGGAATGTTAGCCAGAATGTCGTTTTGGCCTATCTGGATTAAGCCATCCTGTATGTCCTTTGGGTGGACAAACTGGTAACTGTCTATCAGTCCGGCTTCTTTCAGTAAAGCACCGCAAGCTAAGCCGTCAAAATCAGAACGGGTAACCAAACGCATTTTAGGCCTCAGAAAATAGGTGAAAAAAGAACAAAAAGAACAAAAATTTTGATTTTACCAAATATCAGAGAAAAGGACATGAATTATCATGAACGTATTTTTTGGCCGAGTCAAAAGCCCAGCCAAAACGGTTCGGGCAATGCCAGAATCAGACCAATAATTATATAATATGATATAGAGCCGGTATTGTCAAGAACTAGAGTTCAGGATGACCTCCGATAAAGTAGTGGTAATTATTTTATATTTACTGTATTAAATAGCTAATTGTCAGGGAAAAGGTAAATTTATCTGCCTAGATTGTTATCATTATAAATAGGAATAAAGTGTAAAATAATTTGTATATATGAGCTTTAAATTAGGAAAATTATTTGAAAAAAATTGGCTTCGCCGACTAGGGAAATAATGATGTAAGTGCTAAAAATGTATGTAACCGTTCGCAGGAGGTGTTCCCGTTCAAAGGAATTTTCTTCTTCTATATTTGAAGAACCAACAATCCTGTAGTATAACCGGTTTTCCGCAGGTCGCTGTCTGATTATCTGGTTATTTTTACGGACATTGGAAATGTGCCGTTTTTATTTTGAGGCCTGCGGAAAATCGGATAAAACTCCTTTGGATTGGATAGTTCCACTGTCGCTGCAGCTGCTCTGTCTCTGCTGGTCAGACAGGCTAAATCTTTAATGTCTTCAATCGGCATTTTGTTGGCAGTAGCTTTCGTCGCCCTTACCATGGCTTCTTTCCGGCCTTCTTCCTTGGCGTCTTTCAATCTGATATTCACGCGCAAAGTACACATATGCCAGTAGAGATATTCTTTGCTCATATCCTGGTCGGCGGTCACCTCGTCATCATAGCGTTGACAAACTGTTCTGCGCCGGGGTCGCTCTCGACAAATTCTTTTATTCCGGGTTCCATCGCATATACCTCTGCAGGCAATCTGTTATTGAAATGCATCTCATACAGCAGCCTGCACCAGCAGTAAAAGTGATTAGAGAATTATCCTTGACTGAATTGAGACTTGAGACAAGGCAGCTGTATATTATAGTAAACGACATAAATAATTATGCTTGAAAATTGAGATAAGAGAACGTATAATACGCATATAGAGGGTTTTCTTATGCCAATGCGTAAATACGTCACCGACCCGAAGAAATTGCT
>JAISEL010000027.1 GCA_031264185.1 Deltaproteobacteria bacterium | reverse complement strand
AGCAATTTCTTCGGGTCGGTGACGTATTTACGCATTGGCATAAGAAAACCCTCTATATGCGTATTATACGTTCTCTTATCTCAATTTTCAAGCATAATTATTTATGTCGTTTACTATATCTTGAAGAGATATTAGCACCTCTGAGACCAGTTGTAAAGGTTTTTTTTGCCCGCCGCCTAAAGCATTGGTGAGGAAAATTTTTGACTCGGCCCAAAAAGTTTTTCAGGGACGACTAATTAATTGGCGATCAAAAAGACGCCTTGAGTCTATTAAAACTTTTTAATCAAAGCAGGCCAGGCAGCTGCGGCAGTTGTCCGGGTCGCCGACCTGGTCCAGTAAGCCCTGTTTTGACAGGTAATGGAGACTGTCTACTCCTAAACTTTCTTTTATTTCCGCCAGGGTTTTGACAGCGGCAATGAGCTCTTTGCGGATAGAAGTATCAATTCCGTAGTAGCAGGGGTGGGTTATGGGCGGGGAGGAGACGCACATGTGGACTTCTTTGGCTCCGGCCCGGCGGACTAAGGAGACAATCCTGGCGCTGGTGGTGCCCCTGACAATGGAGTCATCAATTAAGACGACTCTTTGGCCGGTCAGATTGGCCCGAACCGGGTTAAGCTTCATTTCCACCGTCGTTTCCCGGGAGATCTGCTGGGGCATAATAAAGCTGCGGCCGACATAGCGGTTTTTTATGAGACCCTCCATATAGGGCAGATTGCTCGTCTGACTGAAGCCTAAAGCGGCGGTGATGCCGGTGTCCGGCACGGGAATGACAATATCGGCCTTTTGGCCAAACTCCCTGGCCAGCTGTTGGCCCAGGCGGAACCGGACCTGCCAGACGGACTGGGCATCCAATACGCTGTCCGGCCGGGCAAAATAGATAAACTCAAAAACGCAGGCCGACTGCCTCGGCGCCCGGCCAAACTGCCGGAACCTTTGGCCGTCTTTATTGATGACCACCATCTCACCGGGACTTATGTCCCTGATTAGCTCGGCTTTAACGGCGTCTAAAGCGCAGCTCTCCGAAGCCAGGACATACTGGCCTTCTCTCAGTTTACCCAAACATAAAGGCCGGTAGCCGTGGGGGTCCCTCAACCCTATGAGGCGGTCGGGCGTCAGGATTATGAGACTGTAGGCCCCCTGAACCCGGTGGAAAGTACCGGCGATATGATCTTCAATATTGGAGCCGTTGGACAGAGCCAAAAGATTTAAAATGGCTTCGGTGTCGGAAGAAGTCCGGAAAAAGCCGCCGGCTTTCTCCAGTTCTTTTCTTAAGTCTTCGGCATTGGTCAGGTTGCCGTTATGGGCCAGACCGATAAACCCGCTCGGAGCGTAAGCCAGCATGGGTTGGATATTGCAGTGAACGCTGGCTCCCTGGGTGGAGTAACGGACGTGTCCTATGGCCGCATGCCCGTCCAAAGTCGGTCTTCTTTCCCTGAAAGCCTCGCTCATAAGACCCATGCCTTTGACTTCGTCTAAATGCAGGCCGTTGGTGACTATGATGCCGGCGCTTTCCTGGCCTCGGTGCTGGAGAGCGAAAAGACCCAGATAACAAAGATCGGCAATTTGGGGGCCGGGAGCCCACAGTCCGAAAACGCCGCATTCTTCATGCCACCGGTGCGGTTTATAGTGGTCCGGTTTATGGTCCGGATGACAAAGGGGGTCCGAGCTGTTCATGTAGAAGCCTATGCGTTCAGGGCGGCCTTTAGCAGTTTAAAAAGCCGCCAGAGCGGCCAGAGCCTCGGTCCAGGCTTTTTTTATTTCAAGGAGCGGGGCGGAAATGGCCCGGTCATTGTACTTAATTGATATATCACGGCCCGTGACCCGGCCCAGTAAGACGGCCGGAACTGAGAAGTCGTTTAAAAGCTCCAGAAAGCGCTTTTGGTATTTTTCTTCCAAAGAAACAATAACCCGGCCCGAACTCTCCCCGAAGAGAGCCGCCCCGGCGGTTAAGGGACCTGACCACTCGGCTGAAATGCCTTTGTCTCCGGCCATAGCCGATTCGGCCAGAGCCACGGCCAGTCCGCCGTCGGCCACATCATGGGCTGATTTTAAAAGTTTACTTTTGGCCGCTTTTTCCAAAAAACGGCACAGAGATTTAATAAACGGCAAGTTGACCCGGGGCACCGGACCTTCATCGCGTTCGGTCAGAAAATAGTGAGCCTCGCTGGCCCCCAGTTCTTCAAAGGAATGACCCAGAAGGTAGATTAAATCCCCAAAGTCCTTAAAGTCCACGGTCAGGCGGTCGGCCAAATTTTCCAGCAACCCGACCATACCGACGGTTGGGGTGGGGAAAATGGCCCGGCCGTCGTACTCATTATAAAAACTGACATTGCCTCCGGTGACCGGAGTCTCCAGTATTTCGGCCGCTTCAGCCAGGCCGTCGGTGGCCTGCACAAACTGCCAGTAGATCTCCGGGTTTTCCGGGTTGCCGAAATTAAGGCAGTTGGTTATGGCCAGAGGTCTGGCTCCGACGGCGGCCACATTTAAAGCCGCTTCAGCCACGGCCAGGGCGCCCCCTAAATATGGATCCAAATAGACGAATCGACTGTTGCAGTCGACCGATAAAGCCAGACCCTTGACAGACTCCGGGAGTCTCAAAACGGCTGCGTCTCCGCCGGGCCGGATGACCGTGTTTAAGCCGACCATGTGATCGTACTGCTCATAGACCCAGGCTTTCCGGCAGAGATTGGGGGAGGCCAGAAGCGCTTTCAGAAGCTTAGTCAGGTCGCCGCACTTATTGACCGCCGAGAGGTCGGCTTTTTTGTTTTTCAGGTAGTAGGCCGGCTCTTTCTGTTCCCTAATATAGACCGGCACCTCATCGGTCAGATAGGAGGCGGAGACTTGAGCTACAATTTCTCCGTGCAGGCGGAGAGTAAAATTACCGTCATCCGTGACCCGGCCGATGTCGGCAGCCAGCAGATCCCATTTGGCAAAAACCTGCCTTACGGATTCGGCTTTATCCGGCTCGACCACCAGAAGCATTCTCTCCTGAGATTCGGAAAGCATCATTTCCCAGGGAGTTAAACCTTCTTCCCTTAAGGGGACTTTTTCTAGGTCCATATAAAGGCCGTTGCCGGCCCGTCCGGCCATCTCGGCCCCGGAGGACGTCAGCCCGGCGGCCCCTAAGTCCTGCAGTCCGACCACCAGATTTTTTTCCAGAATTTCCAGAGTAGCTTCTAGAAGGAGCTTTTCCATGAAGGGATCGCCGACCTGAACATTGGGTCTTTTGTCGGGATCGGAGTCGCTTAGCTCCTCTGAAGCAAAACTGGCCCCCTTGATGCCGTCCCTGCCGGTTCTGGCCCCGACCAGCATGACGATATTGTCAATTCCGGCGGCCTGGCCCCGGAAAATGCGATCACTTTTCAGTATCCCCAGACACATGGCGTTAACCAGAGGATTGCCGTGAAATGAGGGATGGAAGAAGACCTCCCCGCCGACAGTGGGGATACCGATGCAGTTGCCGTAACCGCCGATCCCGGCCACCACCCCGTGGAGCAGGTGACGGGTCCGGCTTTGTTCAATATCCCCGAACCTTAAACTGTTTAAAGAGGCAATCGGTCTGGCCCCCATGGCAAAGATATCCCGGATAATGCCGCCTACCCCGGTGGCCGCGCCCTGGTAAGGCTCAATGGCCGAAGGGTGATTGTGGCTCTCCATCTTAAAAGCGCAGGCCAAGTTGCCGCCTAAATCGACCACTCCGGCGTTTTCTCCGGGTCCCTGGAGGACCTGGGGACCTTGGGTGGGGAATTTTTTTAACTGGGCTTTGGAGTTTTTGTACCCGCAGTGTTCCGACCACATGACTCCGAACAGGGCCAGTTCCAGATGGTTAGGCTCCCGGCCCATTAAAGCTATAATTTTAGAGTATTCTTCGGCCGTTAAATTATGTTCCGACCAGGGGCTGGGGTTCATGCCTGACCTCCCAGGGCGGCCAGAACGCTTTCAAAAAGGGGACGGCCGTCCAATCCGCCCAAATCGGCTTCGGCCAAGCGCTCGGGATGGGGCATTAAGCCTAAAACATTGCGTTCCCGGTTTATTATGCCGGCAATTGATTCCTGTGAACCGTTAGGGGAAGAGGTCTCACCGACCGTCCCGCCGGCCGAAGCGTACCGGAAAACGACCCGGTCCTGATCATTTAAAGTGTTCAGCTCCCGGGGGTTAAGGCTGTAGCTGCCTTCTCCGTGGGAAATGGGCAGGCGGATAATCTGGCCGTTTTTGTAACTGCTGGTGAAAGGGCTCTGACTTGTTTCCACCCTCAGATATACATCCCGGCAGAGGTATTTTAAGCCGTGATTCCTGAGTAAGGCTCCGGGCAGCAGCCGGGCTTCGGTCAGAATCTGAAAGCCGTTACAGATCCCCAGAATATAACGGCCCCTGTCAGCCAGACGCTTAACTTCGCTTAAAACCGGAGAAAACCTGGCAATTGCCCCGCAGCGAAGGTAGTCGCCGTAGGAAAAGCCGCCCGGCAGAATTATGAAGTCATAGTTCGGCAGGGAGGTCTCCTTGTGCCAGACTAAATTGGCTTTAAGTCCGGTTACAGCCTCAAAACTGCGGACACAGTCACGGTCGCAGTTGGAACCGGGAAAAACTATGACGGCCGCCTTACAGGTCACTTTACGGGCTCCACGGTGAAGGAGTATTTTTCCATATTGGGGTTAGCCAGAAGATCATCGGACAGTTTTTTGACTTTGTGGCTGACTTCCCGCTCGTTTTCCCCGACTACTGAAATGTCGATCAGCTTACCGACTCGGATGGACTGAAAATCTTCCAGGCCCAAAGAAGAAAGTGACCGTAAAATAGCCTCGCCCTGGGGATCTAAGACACTGTCTTTCAGGCGGACTTTGACCAGAGCCCTGTATTTTTGGACCGCCTGACAGGTTAAGCGGTTGTATATTTCCTGGTAAGCCTCGGTGACTTCGCCTAAGTCCTGGCGGAAACGGTCTTTATCAAGCTTTTTGTTCGTTTCGGCGTCCCAGAAACGGCAGGTATCCGGGGAGATCTCGTCGCCTAACAGGATCTGGCCTTTATGGCGGCCGAACTCCAGTTTAAAGTCCACCAGCCGAACCCGGCGGGCCAGAAGATAGGCTGACAGAATCCGGTCTATTTTTTTAGCCTCTTCCTCCAAAAAAGCCAGGTCGCAGGGAGAGGCCAGCTTCAGAGCCGCGATGTGGTTGTTGTTGATTAAAGGATCGCCTAAGGCATCGTCTTTGTAGTAAAACTCAACAATCGGCTCATCTAAAACCCGGCCTTCGGGCCAGCCCAGTCTTTGGGACAGGCTGCCGGCCGCAATATTACGGACAACGACCTCTAATGGAATGATTTCCAGTTTTTTGACCAGCATGGTGTTTGAGCCGGTCTTTTTCAGGAAGTGGCTGCGGACTCCGGCTGTCTCCAAAAGCTCGAAGAAGACTGAACTTATGGCGTTATTGAGCTGGCCTTTGGATTCTATCTGGCCCTTTTTGGCTCCGTTGAAGGCGGTGGCGTCGTCTTTGTAGAAAACCAGAAGTTCATCTTCGGATTCGGTCAGGAAGATTTTTTTGGCCTTGCCTTCGTAAAGTAGTTTTTCGGTCATCTCCGGGCTGGCGCCTCCTAAGGATTGATCATAATCACCGCTCGACCAAAGGCCATTGGTGAGGGGCAGTAAATAAAAAACAGCCTGGGAAAATCCCAGACTTAAGGTTGGCCGGGTAAGATTCCAAATAGAGCGGAACTGCCCATAAGTCAGAATTTGAGCAGTATACCTTATTTCCATTGGATTGACTATATTGCGGTTTGGGTAACTATTGAGAACGAGCCGGTTTGGAGGAGTGAATTTAATTTTTTTATAGCCATTCGGTTAATAAGGAGACGAAAAGATTTACTGGAGACATGCGTCTCTAAAACGAGGATCGTAAGAGCACATAATTTTATATTAATAATTTTTAGTATAAATATGATATTTTCTTGTATAAAGATCTGTTTATTGAGTATATAACTTGTAGTTATTTTATTTTATTAATTTGAACTCAAAAAAAAACAAATGTTTATTTTGAAAACACCAACAATTAATTTGTATGCTTTAAAAATACCTGTTCAATTTTAGCCTCACAAATGTTGCCTGATGTTGGTGACATCCAATTCCAATCCTGTAAAATCCATGGCCACCCTTTTCTTAAGGAAAAATATCTTTTCCCGAGCTTTTGGCTGTGGTAAAATTACGTAAATTTTCCGTAATCCTAAAGATGCTATTCCCAGGTCGGTCTAAATGGTGCCTGGCTAAACCTTTTTTTCTTGAGTTTATAAAGAGAGAGCCTAACTGGTTGTGGTCGTCTATTTTGTGGGCTCGGGCTTTAAAATAGAGTGATCTTCCGAGAACGCGGGCTTCACCGGCTCTTGCAGTAGGTCAGATGTTAAACTGTATAAGTTGTTTATAACTACTCTTTTTTTTCGCGAATGGTCATGTTAGGGAGGATTTGGTTACTTATGGGCATCAGCTTAGTTAAAGGACAAAAGATATCGCTTGCCAAAGACAGCGGCGAATTGAGTAAAGTTGTAATGGGTCTTGGTTGGGATCCTGCCAAGAAAAAAGGCTTCTTTGGTTTTTTTAAAAAAACCGACCCCATTGATCTTGACGCTTCGTGCTGTCTCTTTGATGAAAGTAAAAATCCGGTGGATATGGTCTGGTTCCGGCAACTGAAGAGCCGGGACGGTTCTATTATTCATACCGGCGACAACCTCACCGGTGATGGTGAGGGTGATGACGAGCAGATCATTGTCGATCTAACGAAAGTTCCGGCCCACGTTAAGTATCTAGTTTTCACTGTCAATAGTTTCAGAGGCCAGACCTTCAATGAGGTTGACAATGCCTATTGCCGCTTGGTGGACTCTGCCACCCAAAAAGAAATGGCCCGCTACTCCTTAAGTGGCGGCGGCAATTACACAGCTATGGTTATGGCCAAACTCTACCGGCACCAAGGAGAGTGGAAGATGCATGCACTAGGAGACCCGGCCAACGGACAGGTGATTGAGCAGTTGCTTTCGGTTATGGTCGCCACTCTTTAGAAAATGGATGCCTTAATGGATCTTCAGCCTTTAGATGCCATGGGTTTAGATATAGACACAGAAGTTCATCAGTCCGACAGACACAATATGATTTATGAGGTTAACCTAAATACCTTTGATGCACTATCCTATTCTTAGGAACAATTAATTGCTAATTTACGATAATTCAGGACTATATTACATTGTGGATGTCGTATTTGGCGTCCCCGCATAGTTCCTGTTTTCGAGCATTTGATTTAGTTTTTTCCCAACAGACAGGCGGTTTTTAGGTTTTTGGGAACATGAATGTGTTAAAAAACGGTCAGTACCATCTGGGCCAACCAAGGTCTTATAGAATGCTGGAAATTTCAGCTTTAAGCGGTCCATACATAAAAGCTCAGATTGAGACTATTTATTTTATTCTTCAATTGATTGTCGTCCGGGCACAAATTTGGCTTGGTCCATGACAGACGGGTTTATTTTCGAACAAACTACTGGATTTTATATTTTTTTTGCTAGGACTCTTGATTTTCATTGGGATGTGATATAATACTAAGTGAATAACATTTGTGTTCGGATTTTGGCCGGGGTATGCGCCAGAGGGGCTGACCTGCTGAAATTCCAGAGGGCGGTAGATTTTTGTAGTGTTGGCGATTATCCTACTGAAATCGGCTTTTTTTGAAAACAACCAAAGGAGAGATTTGATGCGCAGACTGCCTGTTTATCTGGTGCTGGACGTTTCCGGCTCTATGTTTGGTGAGCCGATTGAGGCCGTAAAAGCCGGGGTTCTGTCAATGCAATCTGCACTTCGTAAAGATCCTCAAGCCTTGGAGAGTGCCTATATCAGTGTTCTGACCTTTTCCGATCAGGTCAAACAGGTGGTTGAACTCACCGAAGTTGCCGGTTTCACCGTCCCTGAACTAAAAGCTGGCGGCAGCACTTCTCTGGGCCTGGCCTTAAAGGAGGTGACAAAATGCGCCAATGCCGAGGTGACAAAGACCACTGCTTCGGAAAAAGGTGACTGGAAACCTATGGTCTTCATCATGACTGACGGGACACCCACAGACGATATCACTTCAGGTCTTTCGGATTTTAAAGCCTATAAGTGGGGTGTGGTGGTGGCCTGTGCAGCCGGTTCAGGTGCCAGGACCGATGTTTTAACCCAGATCGCCGGAGAAAACGTGGTAGTTTTGGAGACAGCAGATTCCAACAGTATTGCTGCCTTCTTTAGGTGGGTCTCTTCCAGTATCAGTACGACCAGTAAGAAAGTCGAATCCGGTTCCGATCTGAGCGGGCTTAACACTTTACCCCCTCCGCCATCCGAGATTTCTCTCTTTAAGAATTGATTTATCTTAGGTAAGATCATGGCAAGAAAAGATCAAAAAAATAGGGATGGTAGAGATGAAGGTTTGTCGTTATTTGAATTATGCTTGTCCTTTGTTCTAAGTCGTTTAATTAAAATTTTTTTACATATTTGATCAACCAAAGATTATCTATGAGAAAACTTCCAATCTACATTTTACTGGACACTTCCGGCTCAATGCGCGGAGAACCTATTGAGGCTGTCAAGGCCGGTCTTCAGACACTTTTTTCCAGCTTGAAGAGAGATCCTCATGCTTTGGAGTCAGTCTCTATCGCGGTTATTACTTTTGACCGGGAGGCTAAGATTTTAATACCGATGACTGAGATTGAGCGGTTGGCTCTCCCTAATATCTCAGAGCTTCAGTCTTCACCAACCAACCTTGGTGAAGCCTTAGAATTAATGTGTCAACTCTATGACAAAGATGTGGCCAAGACCACCAAGGGAAATAAAGGCGACTGGATGCCTCTGGCCGTGATTATGACTGATGGATCGCCATCGGATACTTTACTTTTTGAGCAAATGTGCGGAAGGATTAAAAATTATAGGTTCGCTCGGGTCATAGGGTGTGCGGCTGGTCCGAAAGCCAAAAAAGAACCCTTAGAGAAGTTTTGTACAGACGTGGTGTCTTTAGATACTATGGACAGCAACAGTTTTTCCAAATTCTGGCAGTGGGTCTCCCAGTCTTTCTCCCGGCACAGTCAAAATACTGACCTTGCCTTAGGTGAATTGCCGCCTCCACCTCCTGAAATTAAATTGGCTATCTAAATATAATTTGAAGGTGTTTTATATTAAAAAAAGTATAATTTATTCTTATGATGATAAAGCAAAATTTATAAATCATTATAATTCAAACAAATTATCTGAATATAAAGCATTATATTTTTTATCAATGACTTATGTTGCCTTTTAGATGAATTATATAACAAAAAGATATAAAAGATCTAATTACTAAATGTAATAATAAATTTTCATTATTTTTTTAAATAATTATGGTTATAAATTCATATATCGTCCTGTTCATGATGATATAGTCTGTAAATTTGTTGCAAATTTATGTTATATATCTTTTTTTATTCATAAAATAGTTTTTTAGTGGGTACGTTTTAATATATCAATTGATATTTAGTCGTCCCTGAAAAACTTTTTGGGCCGAGTCAAAAATTTTCCTCACCGATATTAATTATTTTGTTTAATTTACAAGATTTAGTGGTATCTTTAGATACTATGGACAACAACAGTTTTTCCAAATTCTGGTAGTAGGTGTCCCAGTCTTTCGTCTGGTACAATCAAAAGACTGACCTAGCCTTAGGTGAATTGCCGCCACCGGTAATTAAGTTGGCTTTCTAAATATAACGTGAAAGTGTTCTATGATAAAAAAATTTTTAGAATCTTTTTTTGAACTTAAAGAAAGATTTATGAACGATTTTAATTTAAACAAATTGCCTAAACATAAGTCGCTATATGAGTTCCTTATTGTTCTGTGTAGCTCGCTAGATGGATTTTCTAATGATAAAAATCTAAATGGCCTTATTGATAAATACAATAATAAATTTTCATTATATTTCTCAAATGCCCCTGATTATAAATCCGTTTTCTCTGCTATACGGGATGATGTTATTTGTAAATTTATCGTAAATTTATGTTATTCATATATAATAGTTAATAGAACAGTTAATTATGTAAGTTCCCACAATAAATTGGACAGTCTTGGTTCTATTACTGCTTATGATATTGATGAATATAAAGCAATAATAACTGATTTATTTAGTTTTCAAGATATAAATGAGTTATATTTTTCCCAAAACATTAATATAAATTTAAATACCTGCGCCAAATCACTTTATTCATATATTTTCACTAATAATAATAAATCTCCAGGGTTAGTTACAACCTACGGAATAGAGACCTCCCAACCTCTAAATTCTTCTTTATATTCAGAGGATTCACCCCAACCTCCACAGACTGAATGTTCTGTAGTATTGGCCGATAACACCGGAAGTACGAATAAGCCTACTGACATGTGTTCAACTGATGCTACAGCTGAAATTGTTAACTCTGGAGAACCTCAGACCAACTCTCAGCCCGAGGGCGGCCCTCAACAAAAAGACGACCCTCTTGAATTACAATCTTCTATTGAGAATTCTATTGCCGCTTCAAGTCTGGATACTTTGGTATTGAACGAAAATACCGCATTTACTAATAAGCCTCCTGACATGTGTTCAACTGATGCTACGTTTGAAAATGTCGACTCTGGGGAACCTCAGACCAACTCTCAGCCCGATGACGGACCCCAACAAAATGACGACTCTCTAGAATTACAATCTCCTATTGAAAATTCTATTACCGCAGAACCCCAGACCCGCTTTCAGTCTGAGGATGGTTCCAAACTAGAAGACGATTATCTGGTAGTACAGCCTCCTATTGAGAATTCTGTTACAACTCCAAATCAGGACACTGTTGTAGTAAAACTGACTGAGGATCATCGGGAAGTAGAATCAGATTCTCATGAATTGTCGGCCCAAAATTCTTCGCCTACTAAAACAATAATTAACCTTCCTGAAGAGGCTAGTGAGTCAACCCAACATGAACCGCCTCCAACTATATTATTGACTGTAGACCCGATAGATACAGGTAACTATAGAAAAATATCTGATGTTTTTAAGTTAAATTTAGATAACTTACCAGCTATGGTGGGTAAGTGCAATAAATTTTTTAGTTATACATTAGATTTTGGATGTGGACCTGCATTGTTTGGTCGCATAATCAAAGCTGAAGCCAAGAGTTTTGCTAAATTATCTTTTTTAGAAATTAAAGAAACTTCTAGCAATGATACTGACTCTGCCTCACAAAAAAATAATGAAAAGACTTTTGTCTTAACTGGTGTGCCGTCCTCCGGTTTTGATGGCAAAATTTATTTTGAATTGCTAGTGAAAAACGTAAAAAACGGCGAAATTCGCCCTATTGGATCAGATGTTGAATTTTCTAAAGAGATTTATATTGCTGATGATCCTAAAAATTTATGGAATAAGCTTGATGCCAATTTTGATGAAGGCTACCGAAATGAGGATGTGGACAGTAAATTCCAAGATATACCAAGCATGGGCAAAATAGTCGTTGCGGCCAGTTGTAGGGGGCGGTCTCACTTCCATACAGGTAAACCTCGGGATGATTATTTTGACTTTAAATGTGATCCCGAATCAGGTTGGTACATTTTTACGGTGGCTGATGGAGCCGGAAGTGCCAGGTTTTCCAGAAAAGGTTCAGAAATAGCCTGCAAGACTGTTATTGAAGAACTTTCAAAATATCTATATACTGACTTCAATAGACCCGAAATATTAGAAAATTTAAATCAAATATATAAAAAACATCACTATAATAAGACAATTAATATCAATGAAATAAGTGAAGATCTACCGTTGTGCAATATGATTAGTCAAGTGGTCTATAAGGTTTGGAAACAAATCAATGATGAGGCTGAGAAAAAAGCCTCGTCTATGCCAAACGACAAGATAAGTATACGTGACTTTCACACAACTTTATTGTTTGTAGCGTTAAAGAAGTTTGATTCTTTTTATTTTATACTGTCTTTTCAAGTTGGTGACGGAGCAATTGTGGCCTATAACGTTGATGAGAATAATGGGCTTCGTGTTTTATGTACTCCTGACATAGGTGAATATGCCGGACAAACAAAATTTATCACTATGAATGAAGAAATAATAAAAATTTATGATAAAAAGTCTAATAGTACAAACTTTACTTTTGTTAAAGATTTTGATGCTCTAATTTTAGCTACTGATGGTATCATTGATCCATTTTTTCCATCAGAAGATGATGTCCAAGATCCGTTACGTTGGAAAAATTTTTGGACTAAAATTTTGAAAGAAGGAGATGATGAAAACCCTGGCTGTCCAGAACTTTTTGATGATAGAGCCTCCGGTGATTTGAAAAAAGAAACTCTTCTAGAATGGCTGAATTTTTGGTCCAAGGGTAATCATGATGACCGGACTATACTTATAGTAAAAAATAAAAATGAAAAATAAAGTTCATTGTCTCTATAATTATTTTTATTTTAGGACTATTTATGACTATTAATGGTAAAATTGTTAATTTAAAATCCCTGTCTGACAGTTTTGATTCGCAGTACGTTTCTGTGGATCCTATGCAAGGCGGGGTCAAAGATGTCTATTTTTCCCCAGACAAATCTTATGTAGTGGCTTTTTTTCGGAAAGAACTCACCACTGCCGGTAAAGAGAGGATTGAGAAGCTTGTCTCTCAGTACAGAAAAAATATTTTTGAACAACAAGGCGGAGATTACTGGAAAGACCGATTCTGTTGGCCGCAACGTATAGTCAAAGATGAGTCCAATTCCAGGATCGGCATAGTAGTTCCGGCCTATGATAAAAAATTTATCTTTGGGAGTGACACTCCTTTGGATGGAGTTGAAAAAGAGGGCAAATGGTTCGCCTCAGCCAAGAACTTGAATAAATTCGTGCCACCCAGCGAAAAAGGTAACCTTCTTGGTTATCTGCGGATTTGCTTAAATCTCAGCAGGGCCGTCAGACGTCTTCATGCCGCCGGTTTAGCCCATTCGGATCTTTCATATAAAAACTGCTTAGTCAATCCTTCTTCCGGGGATGCCTGTATTATTGATATTGATGGATTGGTGGTACCTGGCGTGTTTCAGCCGGACGTTATTGGAACTCCTGACTTCATCGCCCCAGAAGTTGTAGCTACCGCCGATTTGAAGTCCGAAGACCCTAACCGTAAATGGCCATGCCGAGCCACCGACCAACACGCCTTAGCTGTTTTGGTTTACCTGTACCTCTTTCATCGGCATCCCCTGCGTGGTTCAAAGGTTTTAAGCCAAGATTCCAATGAGCAGGAAAAGCTGGAAATGGGAGACCAAGCCCTCTTCATTGAGCATCCGACAGATGAGTCTAACCGCTTAAAACCGAAGGCAAATGATAAGGATTTTCAGCCTTGGATCGACACTAAAAAGCTTCCTTATACAATTGCCGGACCATACCTGAAGCGTCTTTTTAACCGAGCCTTTATAGAAGGACTTCATAAGCCTGAGCTTAGACCCTCAGCCGACGATTGGGAAGATGCTCTGGTTAAAACCACTGATCTGGTTCAGCCCTGCTCTAATCCCCATTGTATCAAAGGTTGGTACGTCTTTGACAATTCCACAAAACCGGTCTGTCCTTACTGCGGCACCAAGTTTACAGGCCAATTACCTGTCCTCGATCTCTATTCCAGCCGGGACGGCAAAAATTTTAAGCCAGACAATCACCGGGTGATGGTCTACGACAGTCAGTACCTCTATCCCTGGCACGTTCACAGGAACATCTATCCAAACGAAAAGATCTCAGAGGCGGACAAAAAACCGGTCGGTTATTTCTCCTTTTTTAAGAACCGGTGGATCTTCATCAATCAGACCTTAACCTCCCTCCGGGACTTAACTAAAAAACAAGACATACCTATCGGCAAGTATGTGGAGATTGTTCAAGGGAAACAACTGCAGCTTTCGTCGGAACCAGATGGCCGCGTGATCAACGTTTCTTTGGTCTCTGCTTGATATTAGCTATCCGGCTGGTTTAAGAATTCGCTTGTTTTTAAGCTCCTAAAAGCGCGAATTCAGTTAATCAATTATCGATCCCGCCCAACCAGGTTGGTTTTTGATCCGACTGTTTGACTTTTGTTTGCCCATTACCTCAATAATGTTAATGAGGATACTTTCATGTCCAGACATCTGCCTGTTTATCTCCTGTTGGACTGTTCAGAATCCATGGTCGGCCCTCCTTTAGATGCTGTGGAGGTCGGGGTCCATTCCATGCTTCAGGCCTTAAAGCGCAATCCCTATGCTCTGGAAACGGTCAATTTAAGCCTCATCACCTTTGATGCCAAGGCTAGGATCATCCAACCTTTATCGGACGTGGTCTCAGTTGCTCCGCCGATTCTCTCCATAAAACCAGGGACTGCTCTGGGCGCAGCTTTAACCCTTTTAAGGGAGTCGATAGAGCGAGATTTAGTTAAAACCACCAGGGAAGTTAAGGGTGACTGGCGGCCTCTGGTCTTTATCCTCACTGACGGTAGCCCTACTGACGACTGGCGCGGTCCGGCTGACAGATTAAAAAACGCCAAATCCTCTCTGGCCAGTATCTACGCCATTGGCTGCGGTGAAGAGGCAGACTTTACGATCTTAAACCAGGTTGCTGATGTCTGTATCCATATGGCCAGTTTGTCCCCTGAGTCTTTGGCCAAACTTTTCGTGTGGCTTAGCGCCAGTGTCCAATCCATGAGTTCCGCCCCGGATGACGCCATAGATCTTCGCAAGATTCCTTTGGAGAAAGGTCTCGAACTGGTGGATCAGGCCGATCCGCCTAACAGATCTTCGACTGCGGATCGACGCCAGTATCTCCATGTCATGTGTTGCCGTACTAAACGTTTTTACCTGCTACGTTACGTCCAAGATCCTTTTAATCATGGCTTTGTCTGCCAGGATGCTGTCCCTCTGCCGGATGATTTCTTCAGTGAAGGCGCCGTAAAATCACCGCCCATTGATGCCAATCTTTTAAACGGATCTGCCCCCTGTCCTTACTGTCATAACGAGGAATGGGCTCAATGCGGTTTCTGTAAACATCTGTTCTGCTTTGATCCCAGCAGCGTCGGAATGAAGTTGACCTGTCCGGTCTGTGAAATGACTTTGACCATGTCGTTGGACGGAGGGGGCGACTTTAGTGTTGACGGTTCTCAGGGCTGATTCGGCAAGTAAGGAGTAAGCTCATGTCCCGACGTCTGCCGGTCTATCTTCTTTTGGATTGTTCGGAGTCCATGGCCGGGAAACCATTAGAAGCTGTGGAAGCAGGGGTCCGTTCTATGATTGGGACTCTGAAGAAAAACCCTTATGCCTTAGAGACGGCTTTCATTAGTGTCATTACCTTCGATGCCAGGGCAAGAACCGTCATACCTTTGACTGAGCTGTTCTCGGTAGTGCCGCCGACTCTTTCCATCAAACCAGGGACCGCACTTGGGGCAGCCTTAACATTATTACGGGAGTCCATTCAGCGTGATGTGGTGAGAACCGACCATAATGTTCAAGGCGATTGGCAGCCTTTGGTCTTTATCCTCACTGACGGAACGCCAACTGACGAGTGGCGCGAACCGGCTGACTGCCTCAAAGGGCTCGCTTCCGTCGCGGCTACAGTTTATGCCATAGGATGCGGGGAAGAGGCCGATTTCACAGTTCTTAATCAAGTGGCCGACGAGTGCCTTCATTTAACGGAACTTTCCCCGGAATCTTTGGCCAAGCTCTTTGTTTGGCTGAGTGCCGGGGTTCAATCCATGAGTTCCACTCCAGAAAAAAAGATAGATCTCAGAAAAATACCGTTGGAGAAGGGTATTGAGGAGGTTGATCGATCTAAACCGCCTAAGAAGGTTCCCACCGACCGGTTTCAATATTTGCACGTGATGTGCGCCACCCACCGAAAGTATTATATGCTGCGCTACTTAAGAGATCACCTAAAAGGTGTTTACAGTTGCCAGGATTTAGTTAAACTACCGGCGGACTTTTTTAGTGAAGGAACTATGAAATCTCAGCCAGTAAAGCTTGGTTGGTTGCATGGCTGTCTACCGTGTCCATACTGTGAAAACGGTTCCTGGATTCTGTGCAATTCATGTAAGAAGCTTTCCTGTTTTGAGCACAAAAGCATCGGAAATTTTTGGACCTGCCCTTTCTGCGGAAAGGGTTCGATCGTAGTAGCCGGAGACGGAGCTTCAAGTATGCTCGTCGAAGGTTCCCAAGGCTGACAAAAAACAATTTTAAGGAATATATAAATGACCATTGACCAGAGTCAAACGCCCTCAAAATCTGAAATTATAGGCCTGACTACTGCCGAAGTTGAGGAAAGCCGCCGGATTAACGGAGCCAACGTTCTTACTCCTCCGCCTCGGGATCCCTGGTGGAAGCTGTACCTGGAGAAGTTCGAAGATCCCATTATCCGGATCCTTTTAGTGGCCGCAGTCATTGCCATTCTGGCCGGTTTCATCGAAGGCCGCTTTGCCGAAGGTATTGGAATTGTCATTGCTGTCTTTCTGGCTACCACTCTGGGCTTTATTAACGAATACAAGGCTGGTCAGGAATTTGATGTTTTAAATAAGGTCTCCGACGATGTGGGGGTCAAGGTTATCCGGGAAGGTGAGTATCTCTCCATTCCTAAGAAAGATCTGGTTGTAGGTGATGTGGCGGCTTTGGAATTGGGGGAAGAGATTCCGGCTGACGGGGAAATCCTCTCGGCGGTTTCTTTCCAAGTAGATGAGGCGTCTTTGACAGGGGAGTCGCTTCCAGTCACCAAGCGGCCGCAGTCAGAAGAGAAAGGCGACGAAGTAGCCTTAGCCTATCCCAGGCACTTGGTCTTAAGGGGTACCTTTGTCTCAGACGGCCACGCTTTAGTGAAAATCACCTCTGTTGGGGACATGTCCGAGATCGGCAAAACAGCACGGGCGGCAGCCGAAGAAACCGAGACCATTACCCCCTTAAACCGACAACTTGGACGTTTGGGGCAACTGATTGGGGTTTTCGGTTTTTTGATCGCTTTACTAATCTTTGCGGCCTTAACCTTTAGGGCGGCCTATTTAGGGGACTTAGGGGATCAGATTCCGATAGCTACCACCGCCGTGGAAGCGGTCTATCCCCCTGAAGCCGATCTCCTGGCAGCCAGAACTGTTCAGAGAGCTATCCACGGAGAGGCGGCGGATAATTTTCGATTAAGTTCCTCCATCCAAGATAATAAATTGCATTGGTATTTAAATATTCCTCTAACTAATGGTCAGATCTACTTTCTGATAGCGGCTTTTATCGCCATGGCCGCAGCTTTAGTCCGGGTTTGGGTGCCGGTGTTCCTGGACGCTTTTGAACTTATGGGCCGCAAACGCCCGGAAATAGCCTGGATTGATCGAGAGGGTCTGGTCCCCTGGCTTCAGTGTCTGATGGCCGGGGGAATCATACTTGCAGCTGCTGTTGGTTTGGGATTCTGTTTAGGAATTCTCTCCGGCGGACCTAATGACTGGCTGCCCTTAGCCACAGCTTTAACTCTCCTGGGCTTTTTTATGCTGGCCGTTACTATCATTGTGGTGGCTGTCCCGGAAGGGTTACCAATGAGTGTGACCCTGTCCTTAGCCTATTCCATGCGGAAAATGACTGCCGCCAATAATTTGGTTCGCCGTATGCATGCCTGTGAGACCATTGGGGCGGCTACAGTAGTCTGCTCGGATAAAACCGGGACCCTGACCATGAACAAGATGAAGGTCAACTCCTACGCCTTTACCAACCTGGGGGTTCCTGAGGATCAAATCGGGCAGATAGCTCAGAAGGACCAAGAAATCCCAACCGGCCCTGAGGGCGATTTAATATTTGAAGCAATTGCCTCCGACTCCACAGCCGATCTCGGCACCGATGAGACCGGTAAACTGACCAGACCAATTGGTAACCCCACCGAATCGGCACTCCTAATCTGGTTAGAGGAGCTTGGTCACAGTTATAAGGCTCTTCGGGGGGCTTTTGAGATTGTAGGTCAGTTAACCTTCACCACAGAACGAAAATACATGGCAACTGTGGGGCAGGGGATGACTAAAGACAAATTAACCCTTCACGCTAAAGGGGCCCCGGAGATTGTCTTAGACCACTCGTCTTTTAAGCGCGGTCCTGACGGCACTGTTGCAGCCATGACTGCAAGTGACCGGAAAGCCTTCCTGGAAGCTTTAAAGGTCGACCAAGGACGCGGGATGAGGACTCTAGCTTTAGCCTACCGGCTGATCCCCCTAAGTTCTGAGGAATTTGATTCCAAGAAAATCATCAGTCTGGTGGAAGAAAACCAAATGGTTTTCATGGGCTTTTTCTCCATTGCTGACCCGATCCGACCAGAAGTGCCCCCAGCTGTGAAAACCTGTACCCAAGCCGGGGTAATGGTCAAAATGGTCACTGGTGACAATCAGGCCACTGCCAGGGAGATTGCCAAAGAAATAGGTATTATAGCTACAGATGAGAAGGAAGAGGCGGTTCTGGCCTTAACCGGCGATGAGTTTATGGCATTAGATGACGAGGCTGCCGGAAAGGTCGCCCTAAACTTACGGATCATGAGTCGGGCCAGGCCGTTAGCCAAACAGCGTCTCGTCCAAATCTTACAAAAAAACGGACAGGTTGTGGCCGTCACCGGCGATGGCTCCAATGATGCCCCGGCCTTAAACCACGCCGACGTAGGTCTGGCCATGGGATTGACCGGGACGGCTGTGGCCAAGGAAGCGGCGGACATCATATTACTGGATGATTCTTTTGCCAGTATTGTGAAGGCTATTATGTGGGGCCGGTCCATTTACGCCAACATCCAGAAGTTTATTCTTTTTCAGCTCTCCATTAACGTCTTAGCCCTGGGTGTGGCCTTATTAGGGCCGTTCTTAGGAATTCAGCTGCCTTTAACCGTAACCCAGATGTTGTGGGTCAATCTCATCATGGATACTTTTGCCGCCTTGGCTTTAGCCTCGGAACCCCCGGACTGGGGTGTGATGCTTAAGTCGCCACGTAAACCGGAGGCATTTATCGTGACACCGGATATGGCCCGGTTTATATTTACTTTCGGAGGCATTTTTCTTATAATGTTCCTAATTCTGGTAATTGGCTTCGGTGACGTGTTCCCGATGGACGCAGAAACAGCGGTGGGCCGGAAAAATCTGTCCATATTTTTTACCACCTTTGTTTTTATTCAGTTCTGGAACCTCTTTAACGCCAGAATGCTCGGCCGGACGGCTTCGGCTCTTTCCGGTCTCAAAGACAGCCGGATGTTTTTACTAATTGTAGGACTGGTAGCTGTGGGCCAGGTACTTATGACCCAATTTGGCGGTGAGGTTTTTCGGACTACTCCTTTGTCTTTCAAAGAATGGGTCCTGATTATTGTCCTAACTTCACCTGTTCTGTGGATTGGTGAAATTCACCGTTTTATTAAACGGTCTGCGGCTGATCCAAGCCCAGTAGTACAGGTATAAATTTCAGGAAATTAGATGGCCTTCTTATGAGGAGGCTACCTGAACTTGAAATATTTTTAACCTTTAATATTATAAGGAGTCATACATGGCTGTTTCTTTGGCCAAAGGCGGCAATCTCTCTCTAAGTAAAGAAGCCCCAGGTCTTAAAGAAATTTTCGTTGGTCTAGGCTGGGATGCCCGGGCCACAAATGGGGCAGATTTTGATCTTGATGCCTCAGCTTTTCTATTAAAGGCGAACGGTAAGATCCGTAACGGCAATGACTTCATTTTTTACAATAACCTCAAAAGTCCAGACTGTTCGGTGGTCCATACCGGCGACAATCGTACCGGGGACGGAGAGGGCGACGATGAGGTAATAAAGATAAATTTAACCAAAATCCCGCAAGAAATCGCCCGCCTGTCCTTCACTGTGACTATCCACGAGGCCGACATCCGCCGGCAAAACTTCGGCATGGTCTCCAACGCCTTTATCAGGGTCGTAAACCAAGACGGCGGCAAGGAAATTGCCCGTTACGATTTGTCCGAGGATATGAGTACAGAGACAGCCATGGTTTTTGGGGAGATTTACCGTCATCAAGGCGAGTGGAAGTTTAAGGCAGTTGGCCAAGGCTACACCGGCGGCCTTAAGGCTTTAGCCATTGGCTTTGGTGTGAACGTCTAAACTAAAATTCGTCTAAGTACGCTACTATAGGTCAGAGTCAATTTAAGCTGACCAGAGGCGCTAATAGACAATCTGGATATAAATTTCCGGTATTTCTCCAAGTTTTGACTGCTTGCACTAGATAGCCCAGATAACTCAGGCGGGCAGGACAACCGAGTTAGGCTTTGTCAGACATAAACAGCGTTAACTGACATATAATGTTAATGGCTTGGAAGGGCAATAGTGGTTAAATCGGGAGAAGAAAAGATGGAGCCTTTTGTTTCATCCGTCATTTGATATAACTCAGGAGAATATTGATGGCAGTAACTTTGGTCAAAGGCGGCAATGTCTCCCTATCTCAGCAAGCCCCAAATCTGAAGGAAATATTTGTTGGCCTTGGCTGGGATGCTCGACAGACAACTGGCGATGAATTTGATCTTGATGCTTCGGCTTTTTTATTAAAGGCGAACGGTAAAGTCCGTGGTGATGAGGATTTCATCTTTTACGGGCAATTATCGTCCATTGACGGATCGGTGGTCCACACAGGTGATGATTTAACAGGGGGCGGTGGTGGTGACGATGAAGTAATTAACATAAATCTGGAAGCTATGCACCATGAAATCCAAAAGATTTCGATTACTGTTTCCATTTATGAAGCAGAAATCCGGCACCAGAATTTCGGTATGGTTTCCAATGCTTTCATTCGGGTCTGCAACAAAGAGGGCGGGATAGAAATCGCTCGATTTGATCTGTCCGAAGACATGAGTACCGAGACTACGATGATATTTGGAGAAATATATCGGTACAAAAATGAATGGAAGTTCAAAGCTGTTGGCCAAGGTCTGCCAGGAGGATTGGCAGCCATTTGTAGCCTGTACGGAGTTGAGGTCGAAAAATAGACCCATGAATATACAGCACCAGACCATACATGGTTTAATGGACTTGATAGTTTCGTCTGGATTGATAATTTAGTGCCAACCGGTTATTTTAAATGATTATCATGCGTAATGTGCAGAATTTATAAAATTATTGCTGATAAAGGTTTTACGTCAATGCTATTTTATCCATATCGCTGCCGGTTTCCTCAGTGGTTCCGGCGTCATAGGCCGGCTGGCGTCCGCTTATCAGGAGGCTGCAGCGGCGGCCGGCCCGGAGGCCAAAACCATTAAGGAGCCGACCGGATCGGCGCTGTTTTTGCAGCCGCCTTTCCGGCTTTTGAAGTCTGCGCGGTCTTTTGAAACGGGCTTTATTTTCCCGGCTCTGCAGTCGGAGTTGTCTGGTGTCCTTGCTTAACAGTCAGGACATTTTCACTCCACGGTCACAGATTTAGCCAGATTCCTGGGCTGATCGACATCGGTGCCTTTAAAGACGGCCGCATGGTAGGCCAGCAGCTGGACGGCCACGGCGTAAATCAGAGGCGTAATTAAAGGATCGGTCGGCGGCAGAATCAGATGTCCGGCTAAACCGCCTTTTATCTGGTCTGCCCCCGCCTGGTCTCCGATAAAGAGAATCTGGCCTCCACGGGCCCGGACTTCTTCCAGGTTAGAGACGGTTTTAGAAAAATAGCTGTCCGAGGGCGCCAGAAAGATAACCGGCACCTGCTCGTCAACCAGAGCGATGGGGCCGTGCTTGAGTTCTCCGGCGGCGTAGCCTTCGGCATGGATATAAGACAGCTCCTTCAGTTTTAAAGCGCCTTCCAGAGCAACTGGGTAACTGGGGCCCCGGCCTAAGTAGAGAACATCCCTGGCAGGGGCGATGAGGTTTTTGGACAGTTTTTTTATTTCTTCGTTCCGGTTTAAAGCCTCGGCCATTAAAGCAGGCACTTCCAGAAGAAGGCGGGTCAGGCGGCTTTCTTCATAAGAACTTATAAATCCCCTCCTGACTCCCAAAATGATCGATAAAGCGGCCAGTAAGATCAGCTGGGCGGTAAACGTTTTAGTTGAGGCCACCCCGAATTCCGGACCGGCTTTGGTCAGCAGCTTAACCTGAGCCTCCCGTTCTATGGAACTGCCCGGTACATTGACCAGACTGATCAGATTCTGGCCTTCTGTCCGGCAGAACCTCAAAGCGGCCAGGGTATCGGCCGTTTCACCGGACTGGGAGATGAAAAGGGAAGTTCCGCCAGGAGTCAGAACAGGACGGCGGTAGCGGAATTCCGAGGCCACTTCAATGTCGGCCGGCATCCGGGCCAAACCTTCCAGCCAGTAGCGGCCGGTAGCGGCGGCGTAATAGGAGGTGCCGCAGGCCACTATGTTCAAGCGGGGAGTTTTATCCAGAGGAAAGGGCATGTCCGGCAGAGTCAGCTTCCCGGCGGCCGGATCCAAAAGGGCGGCCAGAGTATCGCCCACGACCTGAGGCTGTTCGAACATCTCCTTTTGCATGAAATGGCGGTAGCCGCTTTTGCCTAAAGAGAGATTTACCATAGGGTCCAGCTGGCTGACCGTCCGGCTGACTTCCCGGCCGAAACGGTTGCGGATAACGGCCGACTTGCTGGTCAGTACAACCCAGTCGTCGTCGTCTAAATAGCAGATGCGGTGACTCAGAGGCCCCACAGCCAGAGCGTCTGAGCCCAGACACATGGCCCCGTCCCCGTAGCCTACAGCCAGAGGCGAGCCCCGTCTGGCCCCCAGCAGCACATCCGGCCGGTCTGCCAGCAGAAAAGCCAGAGCAAAGGCGCCTTCCAGACGGCTTAAAACGGCCATCATAGCCTCGGCCGGCTCCAACCCCTCATCCAATTTCTGGCTCATGAGGCGGACTGCGACCTCACTGTCGGTCTGACTTTCAAACTTGTGGCCCAATGCGGTCAGTTCATCTTTTAAATCCTGGAAGTTTTCGATGATGCCGTTATGGATCATGGCTACCCGGGGGGTAACGTGGGGATGGGCGTTGTTTTCCGTGGCCGCCCCGTGAGTGGCCCAGCGGGTATGGCCGATGCCCGTGGTTCCGGTCAAAGGGGTCTTTTGAAGGCGTTCGGCCAGTACCGAGATTTTACCCGGCGCCCTGAGGCGCTGGATTTGACCCCGGTCATCCAGTGCAGCTATCCCGGCCGAATCGTAGCCCCGGTATTCCAACAGCCTTAAACCGTCCATGATTTGGGGCACAACATTATCGTTCTGACTGATTATTCCAATAATACCGCACATGATATCTTGTCTTTCGAATTAATAGGAAATGAACAGTGGCGCTATAGCTTTAAGTCCTCTGTTTATGTTAACATAAAGTCCGGAAAATTGTAGGTCAATAGGGCTTCAGGAGGCCGGAAGGAAAGAATATGGTTAAAGCCAGGGGTTTGGTTCTGGTCAATACCGGACCGGGCAAAGGCAAAACCACCGCTGCTCTGGGAACTGTTATCCGGGCTTTGGGACACGGCCAGAAAGTGGCCTTCATCCAGTTCATTAAGTCTCAGGAGACCGGGGAAAGCCAGTTCTTGGAGAACCTGGCCAGAGAAAATACCGGCTGTCTTCACTACGCCCGGCACGGGAAGGGCTTTGTGGGCAAAAACCCGACTCAGGCTGACCGGACTTTGGCTGAAGACGGTCTGGAATTGGCCGTCTCTTTGGCTTTTGATTACGATCTCATGGTCTTGGACGAAATTAACGTGGCCATGAGTTTAGGGCTTTTGGAGCCGGAACGGGTGGTGGGGTTTATCAGCAATAAGCCTTTAGGTCTTAACTTAATCCTGACCGGCCGGGGCTGCCCGCAGCCGGTCATGGAACTGGCGGATACTGTCACTGAGATGAGAGATGTTAAGCACGCCTACCGAGCCGGAATACCGGCCTGTCCGGGCATTGACTTTTAAGGGCTTTATCAATGGATCATTCTGCGGAGCGTCAGTGGTTTCACTGGAGTAATTTTTTCTCAATTGAGTCTGACCATCCTCTGTCCGGCCGGCTTAAAGATGTCTCCAGGGTCTGGGAGATCCCGGAACGTCTGATTTCCTGGATTAATGATTCTATTAGACCCAATGTCAAAAATTTGATTGCCAAAGGCGGCTTTATCCGCGAGCCGACTGCCATGTATGACGGGCAGCCCATCCATGGGATCGAATATATTCTGGACGGAAAAGACGGCATTTTTCAAGTCTGGCACGGCGACGTTTTTTTAGCCGGTGCGACTTTACTGATGCCGGGAGTGACTATTTGCGATGAGCGGGTGGAAATAGGTCCGGGGGTTTTGGTGGAAAGCGGGGCCATGCTTAAAGGCCCGACCATCCTGGGAGCCGACACCCAGATCCGCCAGGGAGCTTATGTGCGGGGCGGAGTCTTTACCGGGGAATACTGCCTCATCGGCCATGCCACTGAGGTCAAAAACTCTTTACTGCTCGACAGAGCCAAAGCCGGCCATTTCGCCTACATAGGCGACAGCGTTCTGGGCCGGAAAGTCAACTTAGGTGCGGGCACTAAACTGGCTAATTTGAAACTGAATGACAACCCTTTCCGGTACAGGCACCAAGGGGAATTAATTGAAGTTGCGGCCAGGAAAATGGGAGCAGTGCTGGGCGACGGAGTAGTTACCGGCTGCAATTCGGTCACCAATCCTGGCACTTTATTGGGTCCGAACAGCCGGATTATGCCCAATATCACGGCCGGAGGGGGCTATTTTCCGGCTGACTCGGAAATCGGCGGACGCTGATTTTAGTTTCTGTTCAGGTCCAGGTTTCTGGGGGCCGTATGATTATTAGGTTCAGGGCTTTTCGAACAGGCATACTTTAGACCATGGTAATTTCAGCATGACCAATCTAAAACTCTTTCCCGACGGCGATATCCCGGTAGATGTTTTTACCAGTATTCTAAAACAGGGCCGGGTGGGTCTTTGGCAGATGAAAATCGGACCGGAAGGCGTGAAGGAGGCAGTCATATCCTTTGACGAAAGCTCCAGGCGGATGTTTGTGGATCCGTTTTCAGAGGCTCTGTCCCATAAAGTGCTTGATTTCTGCCAAAGATGGATTCACCCCGAGGAAATAAAGGTTTTTTTCGATAAACTGGCCGCCCTCACCGCAGGCGGTACAGTTGATTTGGAGGCCCGCCTCTGGTACCAGGGCATAAACGACTGGCGGTGGTGCCAGATTTTCGGCAGGCCTTTTGCTCAGGGGGACGGAGGCGCTCCTTCCCGGCTTTTTGGGCTCATTGAGGTTACCCATGATCGGCGCCTGGTTCAGGAGGCTTTGCAGAAAGCTCTGGAAGAAAAAGAATCAACCGGTAAAGACTTGTTATTGGAGCGGGAGAGATTGTCGGCGGTTATTGAGGCCGGCGATCTCGGGACCTGGGACTGGGAAATCCAGACCGGTAAAGTAATCTACAATAAGCGCTGGGCTGAGACCATCGGTTATAAGCTGGATGAGATACCTTCTACTGTGGATACGTGGGAGAATGCCCTTTTTCCGGAAGACTTGAAAAGAGCTAATAAAGCAGTTGAAGATCACTGTCTTGGCTTGACTCCCCGCTATGAGGCCGACTTCAGGATGCGCCATAAAAACGGCTCGACAATCTGGGCCCAGGACCGAGGCCGGGTGGTGGAGTATGACAGTCAGGGTAAAGCCCGGCGCCTTATCGGAGTCATGATCGATGTCTCCCGGCAGAAGCAGATCGAGCAGTCTCTGGCTGAAAATAATGACCAGCTGGAACTAATTTTTAAAGCCGCCCGCATCGGTGCCTGGGACTGGGATGTGGAAAATGGAACCATTAAATTTAATGACGTCTACCTGGACATGCTGGGCTATACCCCGGAGGAGATCACCGGAACTATTGAGGAGTGGGAGAGTTTTGTCCATCCGGATGAGCTGGAATCGACCAATGCAGCCCTGGACAGGGCTTTAAACGGCACAGACGACATGTACGCCGCCGAAATCCGGATGCGCCATAAAGACGGTCATTATGTCTGGACCTATGATTTCGGGCGGGTGGTGACAAGAGACGATCACGGCGTAGCTTTACGCATGATCGGCGGACACTTTGACTTTGACGAAAAGAAGAAAATGGAAAATGAGTTCTTTGCCATGCAGGAGCATGAGCGGGAACTGAAACTGGCCCGGGACATTGCCGAGGAAAGCACCAGGGCTAAAAGCGAGTTTCTGGCTAACATGAGCCATGAGATCCGGACGCCCATGAACGCCATCCTCGGTCTTTCCCATCTGGTTCTGGAGACGGATTTAGACGACCAGCAGCAGGACTATATCCGGAGGACTGAGATAGCCGCCCAAGCCCTTCTGCGGATTATCAATGACATTTTAGATTTTTCCAAGATTGAGGCCGGTAAACTGGAAATGGAAGAGACCCACTTTCAGCTTAAAGACGTCTTAAACGCCATGGCCGATATTCTGGAAGTCAAGGCCACCGAAAAAGGGCTGGAATTTAATCTTAGGATTGCTCCGGGAGTGCCTGGTCAGCTTTTAGGCGATCCGATCCGTTTAGGTCAGATCTTAAACAACTTGGTCAGTAACGCTATCAAGTTCACGGCCCAGGGCTCGGTGACCGTGGAAGTGGCTGCCGAGGAAATAACCCAGGACAAGGCTTATCTGATATTTAAGGTCTCCGATACCGGTATAGGTCTGACCAGAGAGCAGCTTCAGGGTCTTTTTACGGCTTTTACTCAGGCCGACACTTCCACCACCAGAAAATACGGCGGCACCGGTCTGGGGCTGACCATTTCCAAGCGTTTAGTCCAGATGATGGACGGTCAGATCTGGTGCGAAAGCGAACCAGGCCGGGGCAGTACCTTTGTCTTTACGGCCAGCTTAAAACTTAACAAAGACGCTTCGGAGGTGGTGGAACCCAGAACCCAAAAGGGCGGTACCGTGGCTGAGACTTTACAATCCATCCAGGGAGCGCGGATTTTACTGACCGAGGATAATGAAGTCAACCAGCTGGTGGCCAGCAGGATCTTAATGAAAGCCGGTTTTGAGGTGGAGATTGCCAACAACGGCTGTGAAGCCGTTGACATGGTTCAGGCCGAGAACTTTGATCTGGTGCTGATGGATATTCAGATGCCCGAGATGGACGGCCTGACCGCAGCCAGAACTATCCGGGCTATTCCGGGCTTTGAAAAGCTGCCGATTGTGGCCATGACTGCTCACGCCATGAGCGGAGACCGGGAACTGAGTCTGGCAGCCGGCATGAACGACCACATTAGTAAACCCATTAATATTCCCGAACTCTATCAGGCATTACTGAAATGGGTGCCGCCTAAAACCTGAAAAACTGCAGTTTTTTAAACTTTCCTGATATTTTATTTAAGGCAGGGCATCTGCCTGAAACTTTTGTTTTTCAGCTGTCCTGTTGAATTTAGCCGGCATTTTTGGCTTTAGGAGAGGCCATTAGACCGCCCAATTCCGAGGTCAGCACCCCCATGATGATGATTATCGCCCCCATGACCCCGATTACCCCCACAGTTTCATTTAAAAACAACCAAGCCCCGGCGGCGGCGGTGACCGGTTCAAACTGAAAGCACAGCATCGCCTGAATCGGAGTGGTGTATTTCTGGCAGGCTGTCTGGATGAAGACAATGCCGATGGAAGCCAGCAGGGCGCAGTACAGAAGTCCCATCCAGAACTGCTTGGTGAAGTTCAGGCCTTTGGCCAAATCCGGGTGCAGCGGCGGCCACAGACCGGTCTCAAAAACCACAGCCACAGCAATGGTCAAAGGCAGAGCCCCCATGAACTGGAGAATCAGAAGCTGTCCGGTGTGGCTTTCCTGATCCTCGGTAAAAATGTTCATGTAAATAAGATACAGGGCCCACATAGGAACAGACAGAAGGGCGATGATATCGCCTCCGTTCAGGCCGCCAAAACTGGGGTCCAGTAAAAGATACAGTCCGACCAGAGCCATGACAATGCCGACAAGATTATTTTTTTTAATTTTCTCCCTGAATAAGATAAAAGAGACGACCGGAATAGCCGGCAGAGTCATAGCGGCAATAAAGGCAGCTCTGGGCACTTCGGTGAAATTGACGCTGTAATTTTGAAGGAGATAGCCGCCGCCCATCAAAAGACCCAGAATTAAGCCTCTTTTGGCGGTGGTTTTGGAAAGACCGGCCAATTTATGGCCAAACATGAATATTGATACGATCATAGCCAGACCGAAGCGGCAAGTTAAAAACAGGGCCGGCGAAGAGTCTTCAAGACCCCAACGGGTGAAAATGAAAGACATCCCCCAAATGGTGGCCGCTCCGATGATGGCCAGATCGGCGTGCCAGGCTTTCATATGTTCCCTCAAGGAAACCTTCGACTTAAGTCGAGGAAGATATATGGACAGACCATAAAAAAGGCCAGTTATTGGCCTGGTACAGTCTGTATATAGTCGTTAGCTGCCAGGGAAAATGAGGCGGTGATTGGAAAAATCTATCGAATGGAACACTATTTACCCTGGCCGTGAATTTTTTTATCTGGAAAGGAGTCAGACTCCTGAAGAAAGGCTGGAGAAAGAAGCTACCTCGGGAATAAAAAACAGGTTACCGAAAAACCCGTGTCCCATAGAAGACAGTCTCATCTCAAAACCATAGCCGGGATTATATTAGCATTTTGGTCGGCCTAAGGCAATAAGAAAGGAATCAGTTTTTTTTTAGAAACATAAGAAAAGTATATTAAAAAAAATAATTTAAATACCAGCATTTTAATAATAATGTAATGCCGCAAATAAAAATTATAACAGACAAATATAAAATTATAAATATATAAATTAAAGTAAAAAATGTTTTCAGTAGATATAATAATTATATTAGTCAATAATTACTAGTAAAAATATATTATTAGATATTTAGAAATGTCTAATATCGCTAATATGACAAGTAGCCCTAATTCTGATGATTTCGCAAGCTGTCGTGAGCAGCTCTGGCTTCACCCCCCGAGGCATGAAAAATTACCATGGTTGGTTTGTTTCACGCTGAAAACCGAAAATAACCTTCACAGTTAATTGGCTGCTGCGGCTGTGGATCAAAAAGCGTACCTGGGTTCCTCTGGAGACATGGTCAGGGCTAATTTACCGAACAAAAGACCGACGACAGGCCGAAGTTCATCCAGAACGAATGGCATCCAGGATTTCCGGTTTATTATTTTTAATTGACTGTTTTCCCGGAGATTGAGAATTTGGCGGAAACGGTTAACAAAGTGTAAATTGTAAAAAAACACTTAAATAATACATAATTAGTCGTCCCTGAGAATCCTTTAAGTCATTGATTTAACTTCTAAAATTTGAAAAATCCTAGCCTAAAATCGACCGTGTATTGATTATAATCTCCCAATACCCGGTCGAAAATCCATTTTTTTATTCCTATGATTTATACAATAATTTGGTAAAATATATAAATAAGATCAAATATATTATATATTTGACAGCATCACTCTGAACCCTGCAACCTAGCAATTTTGGTCGTTACCCCCCTGTCTTTTTTCTTCAAAATTTCATGATATCAGATCAAATATCATACAATTTATTTTTTTAATTTCTTTTAGAAGTAAAAAAATTGTTTTAACAATATATAATTATTTTTATACGATTATTATGGTTTTAAAATAAATATATATTGCATATAACTATTTACATGATTTAATAAGATTGATAATGCAAAAAATTTCTTATTTTTTTTGATTTTACTACTATTGATATTGCTCTTTTTATTGCTATAATAATGCCTGGTACTAATGACAAAGTCTTCTCCTATAAACTGCCGACTGGCAATAAGGATTCAGCCATGGTTACCCAGGAATACAGCTATAAGACCCCCAGCCTGTTTAAGCCTGCATCTTTCATCAATAATCTCGACAAGAGCAACCCTCTTATTATTTTGGCCATGGCAATTAACTGGCCTAAAATCGAAACTTTCATGCCTCGGTTTTTTAAACTTGACAACGGCAGGCCGTCTTTACGGATCCGTCTTTTAGTCGGTCTTCTGATGCTGAAATATTATTTTAACCTCAGCGATGATAAAGTGGTTGCGCAATGGAAGGA